>NZ_JBQTDC010000002.1:0-214097 GCF_052353045.1 Halomonas sp. AOP7-B1-5
GCTGACAGTTTTTACGTTTAGCGCCTACAGATGATTGCTTGTAAATCAAACGGCTGTGAAGCACGACTTTCGATCAATACGAAAGTTTAATACCTAATTTTGAATTTTGAATTCAAATTGAATGAGTGCACAGGAGCGGTGTACGCGTCGCAGGGATGCGACAACTGAATGAGCGTGCAAGGTTCATCGGGCCACAAGCCCCGGTGGCAACGATCCAACAACAATAAGTTTCTCTTGGAGTGCTCTATGAAATTTTTCAAAACAACACTTTTGACCGTTGCCGTGGCGATTGGCTTACAGGCCTCTGCGGCGAATGCCAATACGGAAGTGCGGCTGGGCCATGTAGGCGGCCCTGGTTCGCTGTTTGAAATTACTGCTAATCGCTTCGCCGAGCTTGCCAATGAACGCTTGGACGGCGTGGCTGAAGTGAATGTGTACGGTAATAGCCAGTTGGGAAGCGACGAGTCGATGATGCGCCGCTTGCGGTTGGGGTCTTTGGACCTGTCGATTCCCTCGACGGTAATGAGCTCTGAATCCGATCAGTTCGCGTTATTTGAAATGCCCTACCTGATCAAAGACCGTGAACACATGAAGCGGGTTCGCGATGAAGTCGTCCGTGGGCCGCTTTATGAAGCAGCTGAAGCGCGCGGTTTTAAAATTATCGGGGTATGGGAGAACGGTTTTCGTCAGATCACCAACAACGTAAGACCTATTGTCGTGCCGGAGGACCTGGAAGGCATCAAGCTGCGTACGCCAAGCGGCGTATGGCGTATTGAGATGTTCAGAAGCTACGGTGCCGCTCCTTCGCCAATGTCGCTTTCTGAAGTGTTCGTGGCGCTGCAAACCGGCGCAATGGATGGTCAGGAAAACCCCCTGATTCAAACCTATTCTTCGCGTTTTCAGGAAGTTCAGGACTATCTCTCCTTATCCAATCACGTCTATACGCCCGCTTATCTGACCGCGGGTGCCAGCTGGAATCGCCTGCCTGAAGAAGTGCGCACAGTGCTCGAGGAAGTCGCCTTGGAAATGGAAGACTTCGCTCTTGAAGAGGGTTTGCGCCTGGATGAAGAGACGTTGGTAAAAATGCGTGATGAAGGCATGGAAGTGAATGAAGTCGACTTCGACGCCTTTGTTGAAGCCTCTCAGGCCATTTATGACAAGTTTGCCAACGATGTCGACGGTGGTCAGGAACTTATCGATACGGTAGCTGGGCTACGCGACTAAGCCAGTTAACCGTCTCTTAGAGGCGCAATGCCTGCGTACAGGGGCGCCTCAACGTTCTGGAGGTTTTAATGAGTGCTTATACCAAGTTCAAGAACGCCTATTTCTCGTTTCTTGAGGGGATTGTGGTGGTCTTGGTTATTGCCCTGGCAGGCGTTGTCACTATCGGGTTCGTTACGCGCTATCTCGGCTTCCCATTGAGCTGGTACGACGAGCTGGCTGCCGTGCTGCTGGCATGGGTGACGTACTACGGAACGGCACTGGCAGCCGCCAAGGGGGCGCATATTACCTGCCCAAGCGTATTGAATATGTGCCCGCCGTCGATCCGCGTGCCGATTGCCTTACTGGCTGAGGCCATCACCATCGGCTTTTTCATATTTCTTGGTCTGGCAAGCTACCAGGTAATGCTGATTCTTGAAGGCGTCAATATGGTCAGCCTGCCGTCCATCTCCATGCAGCTTACCCAATCGGCCATTCCCGTAGCTTCTGTACTATTCATTATCGCTGAACTGCTGCGCTTACCTGACGTGCTGAAAAGCGCTCGCGGCAAAGGGTTTATCGATCACGAACTGGAAGAAGCTGGTATCGATGCCGAAGAAGTCGAAGCCGTCAGTACTCAACAGCGAGGGTAAGTAGCCAGCATGACCATACTGTATATCTTCATCGCATTGATCGTGCTGATTCTGATCAATGTGCCGGTGGCCGTTGCCCTGGCGTTAGTCGGCACCATTGCCACCTTTATGACCTACGGCAGCATGGCGATGCCGACGGTCGGCATGACTATGTTCGAGGGGGCCACGAACTTTCCTCTGATCGCCATTCCGCTGTTTATCCTGGCCGGTGCGATCATGAATGCATCGAGTATCTCGCGGCGTTTGATCGATTTGGCCATGGCCATGGTCGGGTTTATCAAGGGCGGGCTTTCCATGGTGACTATTGGAGCTTCGGTATTTTTCGCCGAAATCTCGGGGTCATCGGTGGCGGGGGTGTCGGCGATCGGCAGTATCCTGATTCCGGCCATGCGTAAAAAGGGCTACTCGAAAGAGTTTGCCGCTTCCATCTCTTCATCGGCTGCCAGCTTGGCGATCATTTTACCGCCGTCGATTCCCATGATTCTGTACGCGGTGATGTCCGGCGAGTCCGTGGTACAGATGTTTGTGGCGGGTATCTTCCCCGGCCTGTTGGGCGCCATGGGACTGGCCGCCATGTGTTACTACCTTGCCCGAAAATACAACTTTCCTTCTGAAGGGCGTTTCCGGGCATCTGTACTCTGGAAAGCCCTGAAGGAAGCGGTCTGGGCGTTGCTGATTCCCGTCATTATCCTGGGCGGAATTTTTGGTGGCTTTGTGACGGCAACCGAAGGCGCGGCCCTGGCCGTCTGCGTGGCGATCTTTATTAGTGCGGTGGTGTATCGCGAGTTTACGATCAAAAACTTTATCGACTCGTGCAAAAGTGCTGGTGTGCAAACGGCGGTAGTAATGCTGTTGGTGGCAGCTTCTGCGGTGGTGGGCAGCTATCTCACCGAGACCCGCGTGCCCCAGGAAATTGCCATGCAGATCAGCGATCTGACGGATAACAAATACGTCATTCTGACCCTTTTGAACGTCATCTTCCTGATTTTGGGAATTTTCCTGCACTCGGCCGCGGCGATTATTCTGGTCGTGCCTATCGTGCTGCCGCTTGTCCTGGAAGTGGGTATCGATCCGCTGCACTTTGGCTTGATTGTCACGCTGAACCTGGCGATTGGACAGCAGACGCCGCCCGTGGCCAGCGTACTGATTGCCGCATGCTCGATTGCCAAATCGGATATCTGGGCGACGTCCAAAACCAACCTGTGGTTTATCGCGGTGCTGTTCACGATTTTGATGATCAACACCTACATCCCCGCGTTTGCACTGGCGCTGGTTAACTTTATCTACGGCTAAGGGAGTCATTTATGAAAGATTCACATGATTCACCGCTAACCGACAGCGTGCATTTTGAAATTCGCGACGGTGTTGCCTGGATCGGTTTTAACCGCCCGCAAAGCCGCAATGCAATGACCTGGGAGATGTACAACGCCCTGGAGCACTACTGCGATGTTCTGGCGGGTGATGACGAGGTTCACGCCGTGGTGCTTCACGGGGTAGGCGGCGAGGCGTTTGTTGCGGGCACGGATATTACCCAGTTTGCCAACTTTTCAAAGCCTGACGATGCCATCGGCTATGAACGCCGGATCGATCAGGTGGTGGGCAAGCTCGAGCGCTTCCCCAAGCCGACCCTGGCGTTGATTGAAGGGGCCTGCGTGGGTGGCGGTGCCGCGCTTGCCCTGGTATGCGACTTTCGCTACGCCACTCCGACCATGAAGTTCGGGGTGCCCATTGCCAAGACCTTGGGCAATACGCTGTCGATCAATAACGTATCGCGCCTCATCGACATGATCGGCGTGGCTCGCACCAAGGAAGTGCTGATGATGGCGCGGCTATTTGGCGCTGAAGAAGCGCACGCAGCTGGGCTTGTGAACCACGTCTTTGCTGCCGACACCATTTACGCTGACGTCGCCATGCTCGCGGCAGACTTTGCCAAGCGGGCGCCGCTTACCCTGCAGGCCAGCAAAGAGTTGATCAACCGGGCGCTTGAACAGCGAAGGCTTGAAGCGGATGCCAGCGATGACTGGGTAACGACCTGCTATATGAGCCGCGACTTTGCCGCTGCCGTGGATAAGTTCGTCAATAAAACGTCGTTTGAGTGGACGGGCCGCTAAACAAGAAGGAGGAAGGCATATGCTTCCCTTACAAAATATAAAAGTGCTGGACGTCTCCCAAATCATGGCGGGACCCTACTGCACCATGGTGCTGGCCGATATGGGCGCTGAGGTCATCAAGGTTGAAAAGCTCAACGGCGGTGATGATAGCCGCCAGATGGGACCTTATGTGAATGGGGAATCCACCTGCTTTTCGCAGATCAATCGCAATAAAAAAAGCATTTCACTCAATCTCAAGGACGAACGGGCAAGGCAGATATTCTACCGCCTGGCGAGTGATGCCGATGTCATCGTCGAAAACTACCGGCCAGGCGTGACTCAATCACTGGCAATCGATTACGACACCATCAAAGCCATCAACCCGGGTATCGTTTACTGCTCAATTTCAGGTTATGGCCAGACCGGCCCCTACAGCCATAAAGGAGGATTCGATCTGGTAGCCCAAGGCATGACCGGGTTGATGTCGATGACCGGCGAAGAGGGCAGGCGTCCGCTTAAAACCGGCATTGCGGTTTACGATATCGGCGCGGGCATCACCGCGGTCTACTCAATACTCGCGGCGCATATTCATAAGATGACCACCGGCGAGGGCCAGCATATCGATATTGCGATTACCGAGTGCGGCCTGCCCTGGTTTACTTGGGAAGCGGCAGCGTACTTTTCTGAGGGCACGGTGCCGGGCCCGACTGGATGGCGCCACCGAGTATCGGCACCGTATCAGGCGGTAAAAGCACGCGACGGGTATTTGATGCTGGGCTGCGCCAACCAGCGCACCTGGGAGCGGTTTTGCCGCGACGTATTGAAGCGTGACGCCTTGATGGAAGACCCGCGCTTTCTCACCAATCACGACCGTGGCCAACACGTTGATGAGCTGGAAGCGCTACTGGAAGAGCTGATGGCCGAGGCAAGCGTGGATGAGTGGTTAACGCTTTGCGATAGTGCGGGCGTGCCTGCCGGGCCTATCAATAACTTCGCCGATGCCATGGCCGATGAGCACTATCTGGCCCGCGGCATGGTGGAAGAGATGGAGCATCCGGTAATAGGCAAAATGAAAACCATCGGCTTTCCCAGCAAGTTCTCCCTGACGCCTTCGACAATACGCAGCGCGGCGCCGCTGTTTGCGCAGCATACCGATGAGGTGCTTGAAGGAATGGGCTTTGCTGATGACGAACTAAGCCACCTGCGGGCTGAGGGCTGCATTAAGTAGGTTTTTTTAAAACCATCAATTGAATTCATTATCCATTTTTTCAGGCTTTAATCGGTAACAATAACAAGAGGCACACACCATGCTGAAACTCGACTTTCACCCATCCGGCCGTCATTTCCTGCAGATCCCAGGCCCCTCACCGGTGCCAGACCGCATATTGCGCGCGATGAGCCTGCCCACCATTGACCATCGTGGGCCTGAATTTGGCGCCCTGGGGCTGGAACTACTTGCCAAGGTTAAAAAGGTCTTCAAGACAGAGCACCCGGTGATTATCTATCCGGCCTCGGGTACCGGCGCTTGGGAAGCAGCACTCGCTAACACCATGTCGCCGGGCGATCAGGTGTTGATGTTCGAGACCGGCCACTTTGCCACGCTATGGCAGAAAATGGCGCTGCGCCTGAGCCTCAAGCCTGAATTTATCGGCCTGCCGGGTTATGAGGGCTGGCGCCAGGGCGTTCAGGCCGACATGATCCAGGAGCGCCTCACCAATGACCCCGAACACGCCATTAAAGCGGTGTGTGTAGTGCATAACGAAACTTCAACCGGGGTAACCAGCGATATCGCGGCGGTGCGTCGCGCCATTGATGCCACCGGGCACCCGGCGCTTCTTATCGTGGACACCATTTCCGGGCTTGCCAGTGCCGACTACCGCCACGATGAGTGGGGCGTGGATGTCACCGTATCCGGCTCACAAAAAGGGCTGATGCTGCCGCCGGGGATTAGCTTTAACGCGCTTTCACCCAAGGCGATTGAAGTTAGCCGGGAGGCCAAGCTTCCCAGAAGTTTCTGGGCTTGGGATGAAATTCTCGAAGCCAACCAGAAAGGCTACTGGCCGTATACGCCCAGTACTAACCTGCTGTATGGCCTCAATGAAGCGCTGGATATGCTGCTGGATGAAGGCATTGACCACGTGCTGGCGCGTCACCAGCGCTGGGCTGCTGGCGTGCGTACGGCGGTCGAGGCCTGGGGGCTGGAAATTCAGTGTCAGGATCCGACACTTTATTCCCCTGTACTCACGGGTGTCGTGATGCCTGAGGGCGTCGATGCCGATGAGATCCGCAAGATTATCTACGAGCGCTTTGATTTGTCGCTAGGCATGGGGCTGGGCAAGGCCAAAGGCAAGATGTTCCGCATCGGCCACCTGGGCGACTGCAATGATCTTACCCTGATTGCCACGCTGGGCGGCTGTGAAGCCGGGATGAAGCTTGCGGGCGTTAACTTACAGGGCAGTGGCGTCACGGCTGCTCTGGACTACTTTGCCAACAATCCGCTTAGCACAGGCACTTCAGAGCGTTAATGATGGGGAGAGTCACATGACATCACTGACGAAACAGCCCCCATTGCGCGACGCCAGAATTAAACCCGTCGGGGAGCTGGCGGCGCGCTTAAGCCGGGAAATGGCAGGCGACGTGTTGTTTGATCAGGCAACCCGGGGGCGCTACGCAACCGACGCCTCGATCTATCAGGTTACTCCGGTGGGCGTGGTGATCCCCCGCCACCAGGAGGATCTCAAGATTGCTCTGGATATCGCTCGTGATGCCCGTGTGCCGGTGCTGGCGCGCGGTGCAGGCACTAGCCAGTGTGGCCAGACGGTCGGCGAGGCGCTGGTTATCGACACCACGCGCTGGCTTAACCAGATCATCGAGTTCGACGCTGAAGCGAAGACGGTGGTGGTAGAGCCGGGCATGGTGCTTGATCACCTCAACGCCTGGCTAAAGCCTTACGGGCTTTGGTATCCGGTGGATGTTTCGACCAGCGCTCAGTGCACCATTGGCGGTATGGCTGGCAATAATTCCTGCGGATCGCGCTCGATCTACTACGGCAATATGGTGCATAACGTAATGGGCATCGACGCGATACTCGCCGATGGCTTTGAAGCACGGTTTAGCTTTGTGGATAGCCTTGCCGAGGGCTCGCGGGAGCAACAGCTCGCCCAAAAGGTCAAGGCGATTGCCGAGCACGTCAGCCCCGAAATTCGCGAGCATTTTCCTAAAGTGTTGCGCCGTGTCGGGGGTTATAACTTGGATCTGTTCGACTGCCAGAACCCCATCCCTTACGATCCCGAGGGCCGAGTGAATTTAGCTCACTTGCTGATTGGCTCGGAAGGCACGCTTGGGGTAAGTAGCCGCATCAAGCTGCGGCTTTCCCCGCTACCCAGCCAAAAGGTGCTGGGCGTGGTGAATTTTCCCACGTTCTATCAGGCGATGGATTTAACCCAGCATATCGTCAAGCTCGGCCCCATGGCGGTCGAGCTGGTCGATAGAACCATGATCGAGCTTGCCCTTGAAAACCCCGCGTTTCGACCAGTGATCGAAAAAGCTTTGATCGGCAAGCCCGAAGCCATTTTGCTGGTGGAGTTTGCAGGTCACAATCACGCCGAGCAATTGGCGGCGCTGAGCGCGCTTAACGAGCTGATGGGCGATTTGGGGCTGCCGGGTAGCGTGGTGAATATGCCCGAAGCAAAGGAGCAGAAAGCGCTTTGGGATGTGCGCAAGGCGGGGCTCAATATCATGATGAGCATGAAGGGCGACGGCAAGCCGGTCTCGTTTATTGAAGACTGCGCCGTGCCCCTTGAACATCTGGCCGAGTACACGGACAAGCTTACCGAGGTGTTCAACCGCTACGGCACCGAAGGGACCTGGTATGCCCATGCCGGCGTGGGTACGTTGCACGTACGGCCGATTCTGGACATGCGCCGCGATGGCGCTGAAAAAATGCGCGAGATCGCCGAACTGGCGTCTTCGCTGGTGCGTGAATACAAAGGCGCTTACTCCGGTGAACACGGCGACGGCATCTGTCGTGGCGAATGGGTCGCCTGGCAGTTTGGCGATACGCTTAACAATGCCTTTCGCGAGATCAAGGCGCTGTTCGACCCGCAGAACCTGTTCAACCCCGGCAAGATCGTCGATACCCCGAAAATGGATGACGAGCGCTATTTCCGGTTCCCCAGAACGTATCAGACGATTCCGATTACGCCGGTGTTTGATTGGTCAGCCTGGAACGTAAAGCGCGACCCGTTAACCGGCGAGCAGACGCCGCCCGGTACCGCAGGCGATCCTACCCATGGACTCGCCATGGCGGTCGAAATGTGCAACAACAACGGCCACTGTCGCAAGGTTGATGCAGGCACCATGTGCCCAAGCTTTCGAGCGACCAAAGACGAGCAGCATTTAACGCGGGGGCGGGCCAATACGCTGCGCTTGGTGCTTTCGGGCCAGCTCGGCGAGGAGGGGCTTGCCAGCGACGCTGTTAAAGAAGCGCTCGATCTGTGTGTTTCCTGCAAAGGCTGTAAACGCGAATGCCCGACCGGCGTGGATATGGCCAAGTTCAAGATCGAAGCGCGTACTGCACGCGTCAAAGCGAAAGGCCTATCGCTGCGTGATCGCATGGTCGGTGAGATGCCGCGCTATGCGCCGTGGGCGAGCCGCTTTTCAGGCTTAATGAACTATGTGGAGCGCACCCCGTTTCTGGTCAACCGAGTCAAAAAGACGCTCAATTTTGCCCCGGAGCGAGCACTGCCTGCCTTCAAAGGTAACTTCCTAGCAGGCAACCACAAAGCGGCAAGTCACGAAGTCGCTGAGCGCGAGGTACTGCTGTTTGTCGATACCTTCAATAATTATATGGAAGGCGACAACGCCAAAGCCGCTAAGCGCGTACTGGAAGCTGCCGGGTATCGGGTGCACCTCAACGTCACCAAGGGCCAGCGGCCGCTGTGCTGTGGGCGTACTTATCTATCCTCCGGCCAGTTCGAGAAAGCCAAGGCAGAAGCCAGGCGTACGCTTGATCACTTGATGCCGTTTGTCGACCGCGGCGTGGCGGTCGTGGGGCTTGAACCATCGTGTCTTTTAAGTATGCGCGATGAGTTCCTGCAGTATGGGTTTGGTGAACAAGCCCGAGCGCTCGCCGACTCGGCGTATTTATTTGAAGAGTTTCTGGTCACTGCCCATGAGGCCGGTGAGCTGCCGCTGGCACTCAAACATTCAGGTTATAAGCAGGCCCTGCTGCATGGCCATTGTCATCAAAAGGCCTTTGATGCGCTGCGCCCGGTCGAACAGGTGCTACGCTGGGTGCCGGGGCTTGAAGTCAAAACCATCGAGTCTTCCTGCTGCGGTATGGCGGGGAGCTTTGGTTATGAAGCCGAGCATTACCAGGCCTCGCTTAAAATGGCTGAACTTTCGCTTCTGCCGGCCATTCGTGAAGCTGAAGAAGACGCTGTTTTGGTTGCCGACGGTACCAGCTGCCGTCACCAGATTAAGGATGGCAGTGGCCGAGAAGCCATTCATGTTGCCTGCCTGCTGGAACAGGCGTTAGCCTAACCAAGAAGGCGATTAATAATAATGATCAGGAGGTTAATGTGGCTATTTACCAATATGGTGAGCACCGGCCTGCGATACACGAAGACGTGTATATCGCGGACACGGCGGATGTAATCGGGCAGGTGACCTTAAGCGCGCGTTCAAGCGTTTGGTATCAGGCCGTTTTACGCGGTGACAGCGATCATCTGGAAATAGGTGAAGAAAGCAATATTCAAGACGGCGCAGTACTGCATGCCGACCCCGGCTACCCGCTTAAAGTAGGTAAAGGTGTAACGGTCGGCCACCAAGCCATGCTACACGGCTGTACCGTGGGCGATGGCTGTCTGATCGGTATTCAGGCGGTGGTGCTCAATGGCGCGGTAATTGGTGAAAATAGCCTGGTAGGCGCCGGCGCGTTTATTAAAGAGGGCGCCACTTTTCCCCCCAACTCCCTGATTGTTGGCTCGCCCGCTCGGGTAGTGCGGGAACTCTCGGCGGATGCCGTAGAAGGTTTAAAGCTAAACGCACAAAGCTACGTTATCAAAGGCCAGCAGCATGCTAAGGAGTTAAAGCGAATCGATTAGCCGTATGTCATGAACAGGCGCCCAATAAAAACCCCAGACAGTGTCTGGGGTTTTTTATGCCAATAGCTTGTTAGGCCTACATCAGCGTATCGGTAATCCCAATCACATAAAAAGCGATTAACGCGATAATACCGGTAAACACCAGATAGTAGATGGTCGGGATAATCGTTTTACGGATCGTCGCGCCTTCGCGGCCAAGCAAGCCTACGGTTGCCGAGGCCGCAACCACGTTATGAATCGCGATCATATTACCCGCTGCCGCACCGACCGCTTGAAGCGCGACCATCATGGCTGTAGATAGCCCCAGGGTTTGAGCAACGTTAAACTGGAACTCTGCCAGCATCAGGTTGGAAACCGTGTTGGAGCCTGCAATAAAGGCGCCCATGGCACCCACGGCCGGGGCAAAGAACGGGTAGATGTCGCCAACGCCGCTGGCCACGGCCTGGGCCATCATTACCGGCATGGAGACCAAGTCAGCCCCGTTAACGCCAGAGTTAATCAGGATACGCACCATCGGAACCGTGAACACCAACACGAAACCGGCCCCAAAAATCGTCTTGGTGGATTCCGACACTGCCGCGCTGATCTTCTGGGGATTCATGCGGTGCAGGAAATAAGTGATCAATACCACCGCGATAATGATGCCGCCCGGCAGATACAGGGGTTGAACACCACCGCTGACACCGGCTTCGCCAAGAATATTATTCCAGCTCAGGTTGATCGAGGTAAGTGCCACACGCAGTGGTTCAATGGTCCGCGAGGCGACCAGGAACAACGCCAGCAGTACGTAAGGAATCCAGCCCTTAAGGGTCGACATCGGGGCCTTTCCAGCCACATCGTCCAGCTTGATCTGCAGGTTACCAATCCACTCATCCGGCCAGGAAGTAGACTCAGGGAAGTCCCAGGTATCTTTGGGCAGCAAGAAGCCTTTACGCGCCGCGGGGACGACGATCGCCAGGCCAACCATGGCTCCAATCATAGAAGGGAACTCAGGCCCCAAGAGCACGCCTACCAGCATGTACGGTACAACGAAGCAGATACCGGTAAAGATGGCGAACGGCGTAATCGAAAGGCCCTCTTTCCAGGAACGGTTCGCCCCGAAAAAACGCACCATCATGATTACGAGTATCAGGGGCATCAGGATACCCACGATGCCGTGAGTAATAGCGACTTCGCTGGTGATCAGTCGGAAAAATTCGTTCCAGGTCGAGCCATTGGCTTCAAGCTGAGCAGTAATACCGGCGCGATCCAAGCCGCTGCCCACCCCAACCACGACGGGCGTGCCCACAGCACCAAACGAAACGGGCGTTGACTGTATCATCATACCCACGACAACCGCTGCCAGCGCTGGGAAGCCAAGAGCAACCATCAAGGGAGCCGCTACCGCAGCAGGGGTGCCAAAACCAGAAGCCCCTTCAATAAAGCAGCCAAATAGCCATGCAACAATCAGCGCTTGAACCCGGCGGTCAGGGCTAATCCCTGAAAAACCGTTGCGGATAGCCGTAATGCCGCCCGAGTGCTTAAGGGTATTCAGCAGCAAGATAGCCCCGAAAATAATCCATAGAAGCCCTGCTGTTTGGATAAGCCCTTGAATAGTAGAAGCAACTACACGGGTAAACGACATCTCCCAAACGGTCAGACCAATGATTGCCGCAGTTAAGAAAACGATAGGCATGGCTATTTTTGCAGGTACTTTAAACCCAACAAGCAAAATACCTGCTAGCAGTAGTGGCAGGAAAGCCAAGAGAGCAAGTGTTGTTTCATTCATAGGAGAAAATCGCCCCTGTTATTTATTAGGTATGTACCGTCGTCATCTAACGTTTTAGGCGTTAAACGCGAGTAGGGTGAAAGATACGACCCGGTTCAGGAAATAACACTATTGGAAAATTGGTCTGACCAGATTGGCGGCGATTTAAGCACCCAATAAATATATGGTGTTTTTAATTAAGGTTTTGTTTTAATTGTTTTTTATAAGTATTTTTAAGCAGCATTTAAGGCGCCGTTCATTAGACTAAAAGACAGGGCTTAAAAGCTCCTCTTGTATAGCCCGTGCATTAAGCTCAAAGTCTATTAATCAGCTTTGCTGTAGCCCATCTGACCATTAACGGTAAGGATAAAAAGATGACAAGAACGCTTTATGACCTATGTGGGCGTGATGAACGATTACGTTTTTCCCCTTACTGCTGGCGCGTGCGGATGGCGCTGGCCCATAAAAAGCTTGAATTCGATACCATTGCCTGGCGGTTTGAGGACAAAGAGGCACTGGCCTTCGCTGACTACGATAAAGTCCCGGTGCTATGTGATAACGAGCAGATAATTACCGATAGCTTTGAGATCATGCGCTATCTGGATAAAGCCTACCCAGAGTCGCCTGTACTGGGCGAGGGTGTCGACTACCAGCGCGCGCTATTTTTTAAATACTTTGTCGAGCGTAGCGTAACGCCAGGGCTTTTCCGCATTGTTGCGCTGGATCTATTAGATGCTATTCATCCCGATGACCGTGACTATTTCCGTAAAACCCGTGAAGCCCGGTTTGGCATGCCCCTGGCAGAGGTCCATAACCCCGAACAGGGCAGGCAGCAGCTAACTCAGGCGTTGGCACCCGTGCGGGACCAGCTGCGCAGCAGTCCTTTTATCGATGGAGAAGCGCCGAGTGGTGCTGATTATCTGTTGTTTGGCAGCATGATGTGGGCACATACCGTATCGCTTGAGCCACTTGCCGAGCCAAACGACCCGGTGGATGAGTGGTTTAAGCGTATGTTGACGGTTCACGGCGGCGTAGCAGGCAACGCCTTAACCATTCGTGATTTAAGTTAAAAATAAATTAAGATTCTGATTTTTAATATTTTTTTATGAGAATTTCTGACGATAGGCAAGCCGTTTAATAAAATCATGTTGCGCTGCACAAAAAGCGCTGCTAGCTTGGGGGTAGCGCTGGCCAATGCCAACGCATCAGCATCGCCTCCACCACGAACGGGCGGCGACCTGCTAGCCAACTCGAGGAGATGTCGTGATGATGAAAACTGCAGAGAACACCAATCAACAGTTTGAGTCTGCTTTTGTATCGCCCATGCGTTCTTACACGCTGGCAGCGCTCGATTATTACGAAAAGTTAATGGGTGCCCAAATTGACGCTGCTCGCGCCTACTCGGACATGACCATTTCTCAAGCTCGCACCTGGCTTGATGTTAAAGATGCCGACAGCTTCAAAAAAGCCCTGGAAAGTCAGCAGCGTGCTGCCGGTGATTTCATGGAACGTGTAAAAGGAGATTCTGAAAAAGTATCTTCTATCGGTCAGGATTTTATGCAGGAAAGCCAAAAAATGGCTGAAGAAAATACCCAGAAGGCGGTCGATAATACTCAAAAGGCGGCTGACAATGCTCAGAAAGCCGCGGGTACCAATAAGCAGTAAGCCTTTTTAAGCTGCTAACCCCCTGGCAGCGAAAAACGCTGCGCCCTTTCGGCGCGGCGTTTTTTTATGGGCGCAAGCCACGTGGACGAATTATTCGCCTAAGGCCCGGGCGGTTAACCGAAAGCAGGCAATGCGGACGATTTGCTCAATGGCCGTTGCGCGCTCGGTTAACACATCATTATGCAAGCGCTCTTCAAACGCCGCCAAAATGGCATGTCGGTCAAGACCCTTTACGGCGATAACAAACGGAAAGCCGAACTTGTTTTTGTAAGCTTCATTTAGCGCTTCAAAACGAGAAAACTCCTCTTTAGAACACTTATCTAGTCCAGCGCCTGCCTGTTCGCGAGTAGAGTCCTGGGTCAGCGCCCCCGCAAGCGCTGCTTTCCCGGCAAGATCCGGGTGGGCCTGAATAATGGCCACCTGCTGCTCAGCGGGGGCATTTTGCAACATTTTGCCCATCAGTATCGCAAGCGCCCCTGGAGAATCATGCTCTTCTCGCAGCCCTTGCTGCCAAGCCGCTTCGGCAACCCAGGGCGAGTGCTCATATATATCGCCGTAGTGAGCAACAAAAGCGCTTAGCGATAGCTCGCTAGGGCGGGGGTGCAACATTAATATGGTTTCAGAAGACATGACGATTCCTTAAGCGTGCTCTGATGCTAATCATGTATACAATATAAACACCACGAAGGTAATCTAGATCGATGACTTTGTTCGAGTCGCGATCACTCACCAGTAACAAGGAGTTGTTATGGGCCGTTTAACTACCCACGTGTTGGATACTGCAAAAGGTCAGCCGGGCAGCGGAATCACCATTGAGATATTTCGCCTGGCCGCAGGGCATCGCGAGCATGTGGGCGAAGCGGTGACTAACATGGATGGCCGCTGTGACGTGCCGCTTTTGGAAGGCGAGGCATTTACGCCCGGTGAGTACGAGCTGGTGTTTCATGCTGGAGACTATTTACGTGTCCAGGGCGTTGAAGACGATGAGCCGCGCTTTTTAGACGTTATTCCCTTGCGCTTTGGCGTAGCCGACTCAAGCCAGCATTACCATGTGCCGCTTCTGTTATCCCCCTATGGTTATTCCACTTACCGTGGCAGTTGATAGCCATCTCACCATTTGCCGATATCTCATAAAACAACGCTAAGCACGGTATGATGGTGTCCTAAAAGACGCCAGAAGGTAGGGGACAGGAGAGCTACATGAGTGATGCGCAGGCGACCGCGAAGCGAGTCGCTCCAGAAAAAGAGGCTGATGAGCGCCACGAGGCTATTTATCGCGCAGTAAGCGATGCGATTGTTGAGCAGCGCTTAAAGCCCGGCGCTCGGCTACGTGAAGATGCGCTTGCCGAGGTCTTTAGTATTAGTCGTACCGGCATTCGCAAAATATTGCAGCGCCTTGCGCTAGAGCAGTTGGTAACCCTGACGCCGCGTCGTGGGGCTAGCGTGACACGGCCTACGGCGGAAGAAGCCAAAGATGTTTTCGATGCCCGCCAGCTTATCGAATGCGGACTAATGCCCGATGTGGCAAGGCGGATTGGTGAGAAAGAAGCCGCTGAGTTGCGTGACATGGCCCGCCAAGAACGCCAGGCGCTGCGCAGCGGTCAGCAAAGCAGCGCCATCCGCCTATCAGCAGACTTTCATGTGCGTCTAGCCCAGCTATCCGGCAACGCAACGCTTGCCGAGTTTGTCGAAAGGCTCTGCTCGCGTTCTTCCCTTATTCTCGCGGTATACGGTCATCGTGGCCATCTAGGCTGCGAATCCCACGACCACGATGACCTGATTGGTTATCTGGAAGCCGGCAACGGTGAGCGCGCCAAGGCCTTTATGAGCCGCCACTTAAAGGCTATCGAGGCGTCCCTTTCCATGGTTGAAGGGGAGGAAAGCGCGCCGGATCTACAGCAGATATTTGGGGGATGATGGTTGGCCCCGTCGCTAAAACGGCGTGTAGAGCTTACATCAAGCGCCAGAACGCCTCGACCAGCGGGTTTTTCAGGTTCTTCTTCAGGGTGAACAGTCCGATATCGTAGGGCGCAAGCTTGGGCGCCACGTCGAGCACGCGAATACGGTCCATCAACGGGCTGTTGTCGAGGACGATCTTGGGCACCACGCCAATACCAAACCCCAGGCTTACCATACTGACGATCGCCTCATTACCGGTCACCTGGGCATAGATACGCGGCGAGATGTCCTGCTTGCGAAACCATTCATCCACGCGCGCTCTGGAAACGCCGCTTTCCGACAGAATCATGGGAATACTCGCCCACTCGGCCGATGTGGTCGGCGTGCCGGTCGGCGCATTCGGCACCTGCTGCTCCAAGGGGGCGATAAACAGCAAGGGGGAGGTGGCGATGGGCTTAAAGGCCAGCCCCCGGGGTAGATGGGCGGGCTTTGCCGCAATGCTAAGGTCTTCCTTGCCATCCAGCACATGGGCGATGGCATGCTCCGGGTCGCCGGTGCGCAGCTTTATCTCGATGGCCGGATAGGCGATACGAAAACGGCGCAGCAGCTCGTGTAAAAAGCTGTAGCTTGCCGTCACCGAGCCATACAGGCTTATTTCACCGCTCAACTGACCAGGGTTTTCGATAAGCTCGTGACGAATCAGATTCCACTGATTGCTGGCTTCGCGAGCGTACTCGAGAAATTTCTGCCCTTGCTGGGTCAGCACCACCGTCCGGTTGTCGCGGTTGAACAGCGTCACGCCCAGCTCGTCTTCCAAGTGACGGATGTTGCGCGAAAGCGCAGAAATGCTGACGTAGCACTCGTCGCTGGCACGGCCGAAATGCAGCGTTTCCGCCAGTGCGAGGAATTGTGTCAAGAGTTTGAAGTTCATGAACGCCATCATAATGATATTTTGTGAAAAAAGGGACATGCTGTTGCAAATATATCAATTTAAGAAAGAGTCGTTTTTAGGTAGATTGGCTTTATTCACATGGCGCTGAAGCTTGTGTTGAGCAGCTGTGTCACTTTTTTCGTGTCGATGTGCGACATCGATCATCGTACGATCACCCATCAGGATGTTAACCATGGCTAACTATTTCAATACCTTGGCACTGCGCGAACAGCTGGAACAGCTGGCGAAATGTCGTTTCATGTACAGCTCGGAATTCGACGATGGCGTCGACGCGCTGAAAGGCAAGAAAATGGTCGTGATCGGCTGTGGCGCCCAAGGCCTCAACCAGGGTTTGAACCTGCGCGACAGTGGTCTGGACGTTTCCTACGCACTGCGCCCGGACGCCATCGCGCAAAAGCGTCAGTCCTGGAAGAACGCCACCGAAAACGGCTTCACGGTGGGTACCTATGAAGAGCTGATCCCGACGGCGGACGTGGTCCTGAACCTGACCCCAGACAAGCAGCACACCGCGGTGGTGAACGCTGTCATGCCGCTGATGAAAGAAGGCGCGTGCCTGTCTTACTCTCACGGTTTCAACATCGTGGAAGAGGGCATGAAAGTTCGTGATGACCTGACCGTCATCATGGTAGCACCCAAGTGCCCAGGCTCCGAGGTGCGTGCCGAATACGTGCGTGGTTTCGGGGTGCCCACCCTGATCGCCGTTCACGAAGCCAACGATCCCAAAGGCGAAGGACTTGCCCTGGCGAAAGCTTATGCTGTGGGCACCGGCGGCCACAAGGCTGGCGTATTGATGTCCTCGTTCATCGCGGAAGTTAAATCCGACCTGATGGGCGAGCAGACGATTCTTTGTGGCATGCTGCAAACCGGTTCTATTCTCTGCTTCGACAAGATGATCGAAGAGGGTATCGAGCCAGGCTACGCCTCCAAACTGATCCAGTACGGTTGGGAAAACATTACCGAAGCGCTCAAGTACGGCGGCGTGACCAACATGCTGGACCGTCTTTCCAACCCGGCCAAGATCAAGGCCTTCGATCTGGCCGAAGAGCTGAAAGACATCATGCGTCCGCTCTACAACAAGCATCAGGACGACATCATGAGCGGGCACTTCTCGCGCACCATGATGGACGACTGGGCGAATGACGATGCCAACCTGCTCAAATGGCGTGCAGAAACCGCGGAAACCAACTTCGAGAAGACGCCTGCCGGCGAGGTTGAAATTTCCGAGCAGGAGTACTTCGACAACGGCATCCTGATGGTGGCCATGGTGAAAGCGGGTGTGGAGCTTGCGTTCGAAACCATGACCGCGGCGGGCATCATCGCCGAGTCCGCCTACTACGAGTCGCTGCACGAAACGCCGCTGATCGCCAACACCATCGCGCGTAAGAAACTCTACGAGATGAACGCGACGATCTCCGATACTGCGGAATACGGCTGCTATCTGTACAACCACGCCTGCGTGCCGCTCTTGGCGGACTTCATGAAGGACATCAAGTCCGATGTCATCGGTAAGGGACTGAATGTAGATGACAACGGCGTGGACAACGCGCGGCTGATCGAAGTCAACGATGCGCTTCGCGCACACCCGGTGGAAGCCGTCGGCGCCGTGCTGCGTGGGCACATGGCCGATATGAAGAAGATCGTTTAATTCACGAATTGAGCGTTAGCTAGTCGCAGGAAAGCCGAGCTATCCCACACGATACGCTCGGCTTTTTCGTCTCTCCTTTTTCAACTTACAAGGAGCACGTTCATGGTGCCCTCGACCCGTCTGGCGAGTATTCAGTTAAACAATGCGACGATCAGTTTCGAGGATCGCTTCACCCTGAGCGAGCTTGACTGGACCATCGAACCCGACCAGCACTGGGTGATCACCGGCGCTAACGGTTCCGGCAAGTCGGCGCTGGCGGCGGCGCTGGCAGGTATAGGTAAGCTTGAAGCGGGCACCGTCGAAGGGCTACCCGAGCGCGTCGGGCTGGTCTCTTTCGAAGCGCAGGCCGAGCTTATTACCGCGGAGCTTAAAAAGGACGATGCCGATATCATGGACGTGGTGTCGCTCGGCACTCCCGTCAGAGACATGATCTTCGAGCACTGCCGGGACGGCGAGCTTGCCAATGAACTGGTCGAAAAATTCGGGCTCTCACACCTGCTCGACCGGGCCTTTCGCAAGCTCTCTACCGGGGAAACCCGCAAGGTTATGCTGATTCGCGCGCTTGCCAATGAGCCGGATCTGCTGATTCTCGATGAGCCGTTCGATGGCCTGGACGTGGATACGCTCGCCATGCTCCAGGCGCACCTCGCCGCTATCGTCGAAAGCGTTCCCATGGTGCTGGTGCTCAACCGCTTCGACGAAATGCCGGATTTCATCACTCACGTGGCCTACCTGGATAAGGATCGTCCTGACCCGGTCAAGGGCAGTAAAAAGCCCAGAGAAGGAGGCCGCCTAGCGTTCACGGTGGACCGACAGGACGAGGCCGCCTTCAACGAGCTTTACCAGCTGCTGCATTTGAAGACCACTGACCTGCGCGTGCCCGAAGCCGACCCTGCAAGCCGGCTGCCCGTGCTCGACCCGAGCCAGCCGCTGGTGAAGCTTACCCAGGCGACGATCCGCTACGGCGATACCCTGATTGTCGATAGGCTCGACTGGACGATCGAGCGCGGCCAGCACTGGCAGCTGAGCGGCCCGAACGGCAGTGGCAAGACCTGCGTGCTGTCCCTGATCACGGGAGATCATCCGCAGTGCTACACCAACGATATTTCCGTGTTTGGATTTCAGCGCGGTAATGGCGAAAGTATCTGGCAGATCAAGCAGTTCATCGGCTACGTCTCCACGGCCCTGCAGTGGGAGTATCGCGTCAGCACCAGTTGCAGAAACGTGATCATTTCGGGCTTCTTCGACAGTATCGGCGTGTACACCAAGTCCACCGACCATCAGAAGAAGATTGCTGATCAGTGGCTCGCGCTACTGGGTATGCAGGCGCGCGCCGACCAGCCGTTCAACAAGCTCTCCTACGGCGACCAGCGGCTCTTGCTGATCGCCCGCGCCATGGTCAAGCACCCGCCGCTTCTGATACTCGACGAGCCGTGCCTGGGCCTTGACGACATGAACCGCCAGCTCGTGCTCGCGCTGATCGAGAAAATCTGTGAAGGTAACGAAACCACGGTGCTCTACGTCAATCACCACACCGAAGACCGGATAAAGGAGATAGACAACCATTTGACGCTTGATAAAAACCACTAGACTACGGCTTTTTCGTAGCCGCTTGTGCACTAAAAAAGCGCCATCGGCACTCAGCCGGTGGCGCTTTCAAATCGTCTGAACGGCCAGTTAAAGCTCCCTTATCTCAACTTGCCTTCTGCTCGGTAAAGGTGGGCGCTGCCTTAAACTGTCGCATCAAGCCAAAGTAAAACGCGCCTCCTAGTCCTGCGCCAATTAGCCAACCGTAGCCATCCAGGCTTGAGAGGGCGGGTACTAATACCGTAGAAAGCGAGAACAGTGCAGCGGCGCCAAAGGCGATCAGGGCGCGGCTATTCCAGCCGTTCACATAGTAATACGCGCTGCTGGGGGCTGAGGAAAAGAGCTCCTGCATATTTAAGTGCTGACGCTTAATCAGATAGTAATCCACCACAATAATGCCGTAGAACGGTGCAACGATAGCGCCCAGGGCGTTCACAAAGCCGGGTACGCCAATCTGACTAATCACCGAGACCCACAGCGCACCCACAAAGAAGGCGATAACGGCGGTAATTAGGCCGCCTGTCTTAAAGCTGATTTTACTGGGAAATAGATTCGCCAGATCATAAGCGGGCGGAATAAAGTTAGCGACTAGATTAATCCCCACGGTAGCGGCAAAGAAGGTAAGAGCGGCGATAATGGTCAGCGGTAGCGAATCCACGCGCTCAACAATATCGGCGGGGTTAGTTAGCGCCTCGCCAAACAGTACCAGGGTACCTGCGGTGATAATGAGAGCGATAAATGAGAAAAACGCCACGTTAAGCGGCAGCCCAAGCAGGTTGCCCAGCTTCATTTGGCGTTCGGTTTTTACAAAGCGTGTGAAGTCGCCAAAGTTGATAACCACTGCCGCAAAGTAGGCCACCATGGTGCCTACAATGGCAAGAAATGCCCCCACGGTGCTAACGTCTTGCTCACCGCTGCCGCTAAAGATAGTACCAATCGCGGGTAACAGTTCATCTCCCGCCTGGTACCAAACAATACCCATCAGCACTAGCATTACCACGTAAACCAATGGACCTGCTAAGTTCAAAAAATGCTTAATACGGTCAATCCCTTGCAGAAAAATCGCAATTTGAAAAAGCCATACGATTACAAAGGATATCCACGCAACACCTGAAAGACCCAGAAAGGTCGCGCCGCTGCCCGCGCCGATAAAAGCAGTAATTAGCAGGGCGACTGCCGTCGATGCGAAATAGGTCTGCACGCCATACCAAAAAATACCCACAATCGCGCGTAGCATGGCGGGTAGGTTGGCGCCGCGTACGCCCATGCTGGCGCGCACCATGACCGGAAAGGGAATGCCGTACTTTACGCTTGGTTTGCCCGTTAGATTCACCAAAAACATTACGATTACGCCGGCAAGAATAATCGCTGTCATCACTGCCCAGCCGTTCAAGCCATAGGTGAGGAACAACGATGCCGCCAGGGTATAGCCAAACAGGCTCTGAATATCGTTGGACCACACATTAAAGATTTCAAACGCGCCCCAGTTACGCTGCTGTGGTTTTAAAGGGGCCAGGTCTTCGTTATAAAGCGTTGGGTCGATCTGCTTTATATCGAGGTCGCTGTTAGACGGTTGCTCATGCATGACAGACTCTCTTTGCATTAGTCGCTAGCACGGCTACACGTGTGTAGCCGTTGCTTGGAAGAATTTATTGTGTAAAACGCTGGCAAGGAGCCCAGTGCTTCATTAACAGGTAATAGGTCACCCCGGCTGGAATTAAGCTTGCATACCATGAAACCGTTGAGAACGAGAGCGCTGCGACGATACCTACCGCCGTAGCGATAAGCGCCGCTTTGTTAACCCCTTGATAAGGACCGGTAGGATCGTAGAGTTTGCTTATATCCAGAGTGCGGCGGCGGATGATGTAGTAATCGACCACTAAAATGGCAAAGATGGGGCCAAGAAATGCCGAGTAGGTTTGCACAAACATCTGCAAACCAGCCGCCGATCCGGGCTGAACCAACTTCCAGGGGAAGGTGGCAAAGGCGAGTAAACCCACGATCACGGTGGCAATCGGGAATTTAATCTTGAACACGTCCATGAGCACGTAAGTGGGCGGCACCACATTATTAAGTACGTTGGTGGTTACCTGAGCAAAGGCAATAAACAGCAGGGTGATCATTAAAAGCGGGGTGTTATCGACCGCGTTGGCAAACACCTGAATGGGGTCTGCCGTGCCGGTCGCCTCTGACACCATATAGCCAATCAGGCCCATAAACAGCGTGCAGGGTAGAATCGACATCGCATAAATAGTGGTAAGCAGACCTTTTCCGGTGCCTTTTTTGTGCTCGCGAGAGTAGTCGCTAACGTTAAGCATCATGGTGCTATAGATGCCTAAAAACAGCATGGTGGCACTCCAGAACGGCATGCCCCATGAGCCTTCCATGGTGAAGAGGCTGGTAGATAGCTCATCGCCATAGCGCTGCACCGTGGCGTAGAACATGTACATCAGCGAGCCCAAGATAAACGCGCTGCCGATATTCTCCAGCCACTTAATACCCTGAAAGCCCATGACGGAAAGGCCAATTTGCAGGAACTGGAAGGTAATAAAGTAAAACACCAGATTATCAAAGCCGAACAGGGTGGCCGACACCATGTTGAGTGCCCCCGCACCAATCCAACTTTGAAAGCCGTACCACACCACGGCAGGTAGTGCGCGAACCAGGCCGGGGATGCGAGTCCCGGTAAACCCAAAGGCGCTGCGCGCTTGCACCATAAACGGAATGCCGTACTTGTAGCCCGCTGCGCCGTTGATCGCGAGCGCAATGCCAATCACAAAACAGCCAATCGCAATGGCAAGTGTTGCCTGTAACAGGTTTAACGTACCCACCACGCTTGACCCCATGGCGAAGGTGCCAATGGATACGCAGCCGCCAAACCACGCTAGAAAATAGGAACCTCGTCCCATAATCCGAGTGTGTTGTGGAGCCAGACTCTCAGCCCCTAAACTTTTCGTGCCTAACGCTGCGTTCGCAGCGGATGGTTCCTCTGACGCTAGAGCAGATGTTGAAATGCTCATGATGTCGTCCTCGCAAGATTATGAGTATTGTTGGTATCTCAGGCTTTAACCTGAAAGACGCTTGCGGCATGGCGTGCTACTGGACGTTCTGTTTCTATTATTAAGTCGTTATTTAAGAGGTAAGTGGAGATCTGATAACGCAGCAAACTGACCGGTAAAGGGTTTGGGGCGCGGATAGGCAAGATCACCGTGTTTACTGGTATGTAGCCCCAGGCTTACTAACGATTCGGCAAGCTTTAAAGCAGCACTCACGCCTTCAACCACCGGAATGCCCACTTCGTGGCTAATTTCCTGGGTAAGATTTGCCATCCCTCCGCAACCCAAAACAATCGCGCCGATATCGTCTTCATCCCGAGCGCGGCAGCACTCTTCAACAATACGCTGAAATGCGACCTCTGGATGATGCTCAAGATCGAGTACCGGGATCTCCGCGGCACGAATACGTCGGCAGTGATGGCGAAAGCCATACTGCTCCAGCAGGTGTTCGGCAATAATCCCGGTGCGGCTGAGCGTTGTCACAATCGAAAAGCGAGTGCTAATCAGCGTCGCCAGATGAAAGGCGGCTTCTGCAATACCAATCACCGGTGCGCGAGTTAGCTCACGGGCAGCAAGGAGTCCAGGATCGCCAAAACAGGCCACGATATAGGCATCAATGCCTCCTTCGCGTTCGCCTTTCAACACCTCTTGAGCCACACCTACCGCGCTGACGACTTCATCAAAGTGACTTTCGATGGAGACCGGCCCAGACTCTGGTTGGGAAGCGGTTAGGCGAGTGCCTGTTGAAGCTTGACGCTCAGCGGCATGATGAATGGCTTGCGTCATCGATGCCGTGGTATTGGGGTTAATAATATGTATATGCACGATAAGCGATCCACAGGTAAACAAATCAAAATATCTTGTATACGAAAATAGGTTGATTTATCACCAAGAGCAAGGCCTTTAAGCTCATTAAAAAGGCTAATGAGGTTGACCAACCGTTCAGTTTTGCTCCTTGGTTGCTAATAAAGTGGGATTCGGTGTATTAAGGTTGTATTGCGATTGGCTAATAATCTGGCTACTTTGTATACAAATATTGATGGCATTCTTGGGCTTATACGCTCAGCGATTACCGGTAAGGATCTGCTCTATGACGTTGACGACTCACCCTACCTATCCGCGCGATTTAATGGGCTATGGACGTACGCCGCCTCACGCTAACTGGCCGGGCAAGGCCAAAATAGCCGTTCAATTTGTACTTAACTATGAAGAGGGCGGTGAAAATAGCGTTCTGCATGGAGATAACGCTTCAGAGCAGTTTTTATCGGAGATAATTGGCGCCGCCGCCTACCCGGACCGCCACTTAAGCATGGAGTCGATTTATGAATACGGCTCCCGGGCAGGCGTATGGCGGATTTTGCGTGAATTTGAGCGACGCGGGCTGCCGCTGACGATTTTTGGGGTGGCAATGGCCTTAGAGCGTAACCCTGATGTCGCTCAGGCGTTCAAAGAGCTGGGGCATGAAATTGCCTGCCATGGCTATCGTTGGATCCACTATCAGGAAGTACCCGAGCATATTGAGCGCGAGCATTTGCAAAAAGCGCTAGAGGTTTTCCAACGTCTTTACGGCGAAAAGCCCGAAGGCTGGTATACCGGGCGGGATAGCCCCAACACCCGCAAGCTGCTGCTGGATGAAGGTGGTTTTTTATATGACAGCGATTACTACGGGGATGACCTGCCGTTCTGGACGAAGGTAACTGATAGCCAAGGCAGCGAGCACCCCCACCTTATCGTGCCCTATACGCTGGATACCAACGACATGCGCTTCGCCGCGCCACAAGGCTTCAATACGGCCGACCATTTCTTTACCTATCTGCGCGATGCCTTTGATGTTCTGTATGCAGAAGGTGAAGAAGCGCCCAAAATGCTTTCCATCGGTATGCATTGCCGTTTGCTTGGGCGTCCAGGACGTTTTCGCGCCCTGCAGCGCTTTTTAGACTATATCGAAACCCATGACCGGGTTTGGGTAGCGCGCAGGGTGGATATTGCCCGCCATTGGGCAGAGCATCACCCGGCACCTGTTTGAGCTTTAATCCCCCTTTCTGAGCTAAGAAAGGGGGATTAAAAAAGCTTAACTTTTTAGCCTACCCACTGCACCGCCTGGGCAAAGATGAGAAAACCTAGCGCGATTAATACCCAGACGCAGAAAAGCGGGAAAAAGAACTTCACCCACTTTTGCCAGGAAACGCCAGCAAGCGCTAACGTCGCCATGAAATAGCCTGACGTGGGATAAAGAATATTCCCCATGCCGTCGCCAAGCTGGAACGCCAGCACGGCGGTTTGACGGGTAACGCCGATAATATCGGAAAGCGGTGCCATAATGGGCATGGTGACAAGTGCTTGGCCACTGCCTGAAGGCACCACAAAATTGAACAGCAGCTGGGCAAAGTACATACCAATAGCCGACAGAATCGTCGGCAGCTCGCCGACTAGGTTGCCCAGGCCATACACTAGCGTATCCATGATTTGGCCTTGCTCTAGCATGACCGCAACGCCTCGGGCGATCCCCGCAATCATGGCACCTACAAGAACATCCCGAAAACCTTTGTTAAAGCCTTCACAAATATCATCGGTCGTAAGGCCCGCAATTAAGCCTACGACCACGCCCATAATGATAAACAGGCCAGCCATTTCGAGCATGAACCAGCCTTGTTTAAGAACACCGTAAACCAGGATGCCAAAAAAGATGAATGTGGCCAGTGCAGCCAGTTTCTGTCGCGTATTAGCCATTAGCGCTGACTCCGTAACGCTATGCTGATAGCTCAAACGTTTGTCCGCTTCTGCTTCATCATTTTGCATCAGGCTCAGGGCAGGATTTTGGCGCACTTGATGGGCGTAGCGCATGACGAAAAAAATAGCCGCACCCAGAACCGCAATGAACGCGACTACCCGTAAACCAAACCCTGAATATAACGGCAAGTCAGAAAGCTGCTGTCCAAGGCCCGTGTTAATCGGGTTTAATATGCCGGTAGCAAAGCCTGCCGTTGTCGCACACAGGGCTACCGCCGCCGCCGTTACTGAATCAAAGCGTAAGGCAATCATCAGCGGCAGAATAACCGGCACGTAGACCAGCGCCAGCTCTTGGGTGCCTATGATGGTGGCGATTAAGGCAAATACCGTCATCAAAATTGGAATCATCAGAAGGCTTTGATTGGCGAAGCGTCGCGTCAATTTATCAACACCAATTTCAATAATGCCGGTGCGCCGCAGCACCATGAACATACCGCCGATCATAAAGGTGAAAAACACAACCTCGCCTGCGCTTATCAACCCATTGGGGATCGCCAGCATAAAATCGGTGATGCCGGCAGGGGACGCTTCTACAAACTGAAAGGAATTAGGGTCAATCGTTATGCGCCCTGCAGGGCCCGGAACACGCTCAAACTGTCCGGCGGGAACAAAGTGTGTGGCAATCGCCGCGATTGCAATAAAGATAAATAAAATGACATAGATATCGGGAACCCTGCACCATCCTCGCTTAATGTTTTTGGGTGAAGGCGGAGTCGAGCGCTGAATTTTGTGGGACATAGGTGCCTCGCATGGGTGGGCGTTATCGTTATGTGAGCGTTATTGCCCATTTATATTGTTCGATGTTTCTTAATGAATTTGCGTGTTGTTTAGGCGCTAAAGGAGTTTTTTTGGGTACGCAGTCCTCCTCTTCTATTCCCCATATTGGCCAGCGAATTGGCGCACAATTTGCCGAGCTGAGCGCTCAGGAACAGCGTGTTGCCAGTTTCATACTTGATCATTTTGATGATCTGGCTACTTTTAGTGCCGCCGAATTGGCGCGCTTGACGGGAGTGTCTAAATCTACCGTTAGTCGCTTGTTTAAAAAGCTTGGATTTGAAAGCTTTCAAGTGGTTAAGCAGCATGCAAGGCAGCTGCGTAGCATGGGAGTGCCACTGGTAACAGGGAACGGGCAGCCGGATGAACAGCGCTTTAAGCATCATTTGATGCGCGAAAATGACAACCTTCAGCAAACGTTTGCCAATATTGACCCTGAAACGTTTGAGTCGGTGGTCAACGCGCTCGATAACGCAAGCCGTGTCGTGCTGATTGGGTTTCGTAACAGCTACCCTCTTGCTGTGCATTTTCGACAGCAGCTGATCCAGACCCGCGATAACGTCAGCTTGGCGCCACAACCCAATCAAAGCTTGGGTGAGGAGCTTGTCTCTCTCGGCGAAAATGATGTCGTCGTGCTGTTTGGGTTTCGACGTCGCCCCGCGATCTTTAACAATCTGCTGACATCGCTTATCGCTAAAGACTGCCGGGTATTGCTGTTCGGCGATGCCACCGTAAAGCCTCATATGCCCTACGTAGATTGGTGGTTTGAGTGCCCCTTGGATAGCATCTCTGCCTTTGACAGCTATGCCAGCGCAATGAGCCTGATCAGCCTGATGTCGAATAGCTTGCTCCACCAGCGGCTTGCCAAGGGACGTGTGCGTATCAACGCTATTAGCGAGCTTTATCAAGAACTTGATGAGCTTGAACTCAGCTAATATGAATACGTGCATTTTTTCCCATCGGGCGATGCGAAGGTCTATGCAAAGTCCTATACAAAGTCCCATGTAAGCCATGCGAAATGCTTTGGTATTAAGTGCCATCTTTCGTATAGTTTGTTAGTTTTTGGAACGAAGGTTTCTAAAGACGTTACTATTGGGACTAATGTTGCACAAGCTCAATTATCGTCCATGCCTCACACAAGCCGTTCATTTAACCGACCGAAAAGCATCATTATTCTTAGTTTATTTAAAAAAGATTTATAAAATAAATGCTTATGGTCGTTTTAAAGCTTTTGGATTGCTGTGCTACACATTCCTAGCCTCATCTATCAATGGTCTAAAGGAGAAACAATGCCAACAAAAAACGTACCTACTTACTACGCCTCCATGGGCGGGCATCCGCCGCAGACCCAGCTAACCGCTGACCGTGCGGTATTCACCGAAGCCTATGCGTTGATCCCCAAAGGGGTAATGCGCGATATCGTGACCAGCAATCTGCCATTTTGGGAAGGCACTCGTGCCTGGGTGTTGGCGCGACCGCTATCAGGCTTTGCTGAGACGTTTTCCCAGTACATCATGGAAGTGCAGCCGGGTGGGGGAAGCGACAAGCCCGAGCCTGCGGCTGATGCCGAGGGCGTGCTGTTCGTGGTCGAAGGCGAGCTTACCCTGACCCTTGACGGAGTGCGCCATACGCTGGCACCGGGCGGCTATGCGTTTATTCCTCCGGGTGTTGAGTGGCGGGCACGCAACGATGCGCAGGCGCCGGTGCGCTTTCACTGGATCCGCAAGGCGTTTGAATATGTGGACGGCCTTGAGGTGCCTGAGGCTTTCGTTACCAACGAACAGGCGATCACCCCCAGTGAAATGCCGGGTACCGAAGGACGCTGGTCGACCACTCGCTTTGTCGACCCCAACGACGTGCGCCACGATATGCACGTCACTATCGTCAACTTCCAGCCGGGCGGCGTGATTCCGTTTGATGAAACCCACGTCATGGAGCACGGCCTCTACGTGCTGGAAGGCAAGGCGGTGTATCACCTGAACCAGCAGTGGGTGGAGGTAGAGGCGGGTGACTTTATGTGGCTGCGCGCTTTTTGCCCCCAGGCGTGCTATGCCGGCGGCCCAGGGCCGTTCCGCTACCTGCTTTATAAAGACGTTAACCGCCACGCGGCACTAAAACTGTAATGTCGACGGCTTCGTTGCTGTGCGGCAGCGAAGCCGACACGTCAGGAGTTCATTATGCTTACATTGACTGCCCAGCCGCTAACGTCGGAAGCCTTCGCGCCGTTTGGCGACGTCATCGATGCGCGTACTTCCGCGTCATTTCCGATTAATGCGGGGCGCACCCAACGCCACCATGATTTAGCCAAGGTCGAAACCCTGGGAGAAAACGGCCATACGCTGGTTAATATCTTTGTCAGTCAGCCGGTTTCGCTGCCGCTTAAATTAACCTTTTTAGAACGTCATCCCCAAGGCAGCCAAGCATTTATGCCGCTGCATCAGGAGCGCTTTATCGTGGTGGTGGCCCCGCCAGGGGAGCAGATCCATGCGCAGGACGTCAAAGCGTTCGTCACCGATGGCCGGCAAGGGGTCAACTATTGTGCGGGTACCTGGCACGCGATTCAGTCCGTGTTGGAGCGCGAGGGCGAATTTTTAGTGGTTGATCGCGGTGGTGAGGGCAATAACTGCGAAGAATATCCGCTGGAAATCACGGTCGATTTAAGCGAATAACTTGTGCACGCGGCTTACGGTTGTCATCTTGGTCGTCTTATACTGATAAGCTAAAGACACACCACGTGATTGCTTAGGAAAATTATGAACGCACAGACACATATCCCGCTTCGTCGTACCAAAATTGTTGCAACCTTAGGCCCCGCCAGTGACCGTGAGGGCGTTTTGGAGGCGATGCTTAAAGCGGGGGTGGATGTCGTACGTTTGAATTTTTCCCACGGCACGGCGGACGATCATCGCCGCCGCTTAGTACAGGTTCGTGAAATAGCCGCCAAGCTGGGGCGTAGCGTGGCCGCGTTAGGCGATCTTCAAGGGCCGAAAATCCGCATTGCGCGCTTTAAAGAGGGCGCTGTTAGCCTTAAAGAAGGTCAGCCGTTCGTGCTTGATATGGCGATGGACAGTGATTCAGGCGACGTTCATCAAGTGGGCTGTGACTACAAGACCCTTGCCCAGGATGTAGGCGCTGGCGACCGATTGCTGCTGGACGATGGGCGTGTCGTGCTGGACGTTACCCGTGTAGAAGGCCAGCAAGTTCATACCCAAGTAGTGGTGGGCGGCAAGCTTTCCAACCACAAAGGTATCAACAAGCAGGGCGGGGGGCTTTCTGCCCCGGCGCTGACGGATAAAGATAAGCAGGATCTCAAAACCGCCGTTGAAATTGGTGTCGACTACCTGGCTATTTCTTTTCCGCGCCACGCCGAAGATATGCTCGAAGCGCGTCGCCTGCTGGGCGAAGAAGGTAAAGAGATTGGCTTGGTAGCCAAAGTAGAGCGTGCTGAAGCCGTTGCCGATGAGGCGACGCTCGACGGCATTATCGAAGCCTCTGAAGCAGTCATGGTGGCACGTGGTGATCTGGGCGTTGAGATTGGCGATGCCAAGTTGGTGGGCGTGCAGAAGCGCATGATCAAACGCGCCCGCTCGCTCAACCGTGCGGTGATTACCGCCACCCAAATGATGGAAAGCATGATCTCGGCGCCGTTGCCTACCCGTGCTGAAGTCTTTGATGTGGCCAACGCCGTCCTGGATAGCAGTGACGCCGTGATGCTGTCAGCGGAAACCGCCGCCGGTGATTACCCGGTGGAAACCGTGCAAGCGATGGCGCGTATCTGCCTGGGTGCCGAGCGTGAAAAGGTGGCGCAAGAGTCCGGTCACCGAATTCATGAAGGCTTTACCCGCCCCGATGAAACCATCGCCCTTTCTGCAATGTACGCCGCTAACCATATGACCGGCGTGGCCGCGATTGCCTGCATGACCGCATCCGGCTATACACCACTGATTGCCTCGCGCATTCGGTCTGGCTTGCCGATTGTCGGCCTTGCCCATAACCCGGTCGCCCAGCGGCGTATGGCGCTGTATCGTGGGGTCGTTTCGCTGCCCTTTGATACCTCAGAGATGAGCGCTACCGAGCTTAATGCTCGCGCGTTAGAACTGTTAGTACAGCATAAGCTTGCCGAGCCGGGCGACCACGTCATTCTGACCCGGGGCGATCATATGAATGCCCACGGCGGCACCAATACAATGAAAGTCATGACGATCGCCGAATAGCCGACCGACAAAAGGAATTCGCCTTTATGAACCTGACTCGCCGCCAGTTGCTCAACGCTTCACTGGGTTTGTCGCTGGTCGCCTTGTTGCCGGGGTCGTTACTGGGAGCACTTGCATGGGCCGGAGCAAATGATGAAAGTGCTGACAGGCTTTCATTGGCTATTCATAGCGAAAGTGGGCCGCACCGCTTGGACGTTGAAGTTGCTAAAACGGCCGCTCAGCGCCAACAAGGGCTCATGGAGCGAGAACACCTGCCTGACCAGCAAGGCATGCTGTTTCGTTTTGAAAGCGAGCAGCCTGCCGGCAACGCATTTTGGATGTACCGTACGTTAATCCCTTTGGATATCGCGTTCATGGATAAAGAGGGTCGGATTGTCGCGATTAACACAATGCCGCCCTGTGAGTCCGATAACCCCGGCGCCTGCCCCGCGTATCCTGCCGGGGCGGCCTATTATTCAGCACTTGAAACCAACGCTGGCTATTTCGCTGCACGGGGTATCAAAGTAGGCGATTGTGTATCAGTGCCTGGCGAGGCCGGATTTTGCCAGCCCGCTGATTAATAGAAACATCTATAACGCCGGGCGGCGTTTACGAAAGCGGATCAGAATCAAACCGATCCCTGCTACCACCAGGCCGCCGCCCGCTAGCTTATGGATACCCAGACTATCGCCCATCAGCAGCGCCCCTAAACCCACGGCCAGCACCGGTACTAAAAGTGTCATCGGTACCACCCGGTTGACCGGATGGCGCCGCAGTAAGGCGTACCAGATGCCGTAAGCAACAATTGACGACATTGCTGCGGTGTAGAAAACCGCGCCCCAGCCCACCCAGCTCGCCTCTTTGATTGCCTGCCACTGACCGTTTTCAAACAGCCAAGAGCCAATAGCTACCTGCGGTACTGCCAATAGCGCAACCCACCCAGCCAGTGCCAGCGGCGCAATAGCCGGACCGCGTTTGATCAGAAGCTGCGATACCGCCCAGCCAAAAGCACTCAGCAGTAGAATGGACAGCGGAAGCGGCGAAGGCAGCGTAGGTCCACCGGCCAGTACGATCACCCCGGCAAATGACAGCAGCAGGCCAGTCAATCGTTTGGGACCCAGCTTCTCCTTAAGAAATATGACCGCCAAGAGTGTGGCGAAGGGCGTTCCCATCTGCACCAGAAGTGCCCCGGTGCCCGCCTCCGACTGGCCCAGGCCAATAAATAGCAGGGCAAAGTGCAGAGTGCCGAAGGTAAAGGATAGCAGGAGTAGAAACGGTAGCTGGGTGCGCGCCACCGGATAGAAGGGCACCAGAAGAATAGCCACCAGCATAAAGCGCAGCGTGGTCATCAGCAGCGGCGGAAGCTCAGCGACTCCCACCTTGATAACAATAATATTGAGCGCCCAGATGGCAATGACCAACAGGCCGAGCAGCAGATCGCGTAGGGGCACGGCAGTATCCAATCAGAATGAAAAGTTCTGCGCATCATATCAGCTTGGGTGTCTTCCCTTCGTCCTTTAAGTCCCTACAATAGAGCGGGGCAGCCGCCTACAAACGGCGGCGGGCCTACCATAAAAAATTGATAAAAAAGGAATCACAATGACGCTGACACGCTCAATGGGTCGTTTAACTGTGGGTTTGGCTGGTGCTGCGCTGCTTTCGGCGGCATTCTCTGCGCAAGCACGCGAACTATCGGTTTCTACCGTGCTTTCAGAAGCCTTTCCCTGGGGGCAGGCCGCCGAAAAATGGGCGGAACTGGTCGAAGAACGCAGTGATGGCGAGCTTACGCTACGCGTTTATCCCAATTCTCAGCTGGTTTCAGGCGACCAGACTCGCGAATTTTCTGCAATGCGCTCGGGGTTGATCGATGCCGCGGTGGGTTCGACCATCAACTGGTCGCCGCAGGTACCGGAACTCAATCTATTCTCACTACCCTTTTTTATTCCGGATGAAGCCGCCGTGGATGCAGTAACTGGCGGTGAAGCTGGCGAGATGGTCTTTGAAGCGATTGAATCACGCGGTGTGATTCCGCTGGCATGGGGTGAAAACGGTTTTCGCCAAGTGTCGAACTCGCGTGGCCCCATTGCCGCGCCGGATGACCTTGATGGCTTAAAAATCCGCGTGGTGGGTTCGCCGCTGTTCCAAGATACGTTTAATGCTCTGGGGGCTGACCCCACACAAATGAGCTGGACCGATGCCCAGCCAGCGCTGACCACTGGCGCAGTGGATGGTCAGGAAAACCCGCTTTCTGTGTTTGACGTGGCGCGTATTGACCAAGTCGGTCAGCAGCATCTGACGCTTTGGAATTACATGAACGATCCGTTGATTTTTGCGGTGAACCAGCAAGTCTGGCAGACGTTAAGCGAAGAGCAGCAAACCTTGCTGCGCGAAACGGCGCTTGAGGCAGGTGAGTGGGAAACCGCGATGACCCGTGAACAGGAGAGCGAGCGCTTGGCCGCGATCCAAGAGCGCGGCGTAACGGTGACCGAGCTTACTGATGAGCAATACCAGACGTTTGTGGATGCGACTCAATCGGTTTACGAAAAATGGGCACCGCGTATTGGCGAATCACTGGTTGAGGCCGCGCAAACGGCTATCGACGGGCGCTAACCGCTGACTTTGATGGAACAACTACCGGCCTCCTTGAGGCCGGTAGACTTGGTTGTGAAGAGGCTTTTATGAAAGGCTTTCCTGATGCGCGCCCCGAGCGCTGGATAGGCGCGCTGGCGCTTATCGTAATTTCGTTGATTAGTCTGGGGAATGTAGTTACCCGCTATATTACCGGCGGCTCATTTTCGTTTACTGAAGAATTTTCCGTGTTTTTACTGGTGGTGTTGACGTTTGCTGGCGCGTCGGTAGCGCTGCGCCGTAACCGACACATCCGTATTGGCTTTCTGGAACGGGCATTGCCTTTGCGCTTTCGTCAGCCGTTAATAGTCTTTCAGGCGTTATGCGGTATCACCGTGCTTGGGCTGATTACCTGGTATGGCGGCAAGCTCGCCTGGCAGGAATACCAGTGGCAGTCACTTTCTCCAGGGCTTGGCTTACCCCAGTGGTGGTATCTGGTCTGGCTGCCGGTGCTAACGCTCGCCATGCTGTGGCGGTTACTGCAGCAAACCCGTGACCGGTTAACCGGGGAGCTTTCTGATGACGCCTGATGTCTGGATGATTCTGGCATTTGCCGGACTGCTGATTGCCGGTGTGCCCGTGGCCTTTTCGCTGGCCCTTTCGGGCGCCGTAGGTATCGTGCTTGGCCTGTCACCCGATATGCTGGCAACGTTGGGTACCAATACCTATAACAGCATTGCCAAATATCCTTTGATTGCGATTCCGCTGTTTATTCTTACCGGGCTGATTTTTGAGCGCTCGGGCGTCGCCCTGCGGCTGGTACGTTTTGCTCAGGCGCTGATTGGTCCACGTCACGGCGGCCTGGCGCTGGTGGCGGTACTGGTATGCATGATAATGGGTGGGATGAGCGGTTCAGGCCCCGCCGACGCAGCCGCCGTCGCCATGGTAATGCTGCCCAGCATGACCAAGGCGGGCTATCCCAAGCCGTTTTCAGCCACGCTAATTGCGGCCTCCGCCTCGACTGCCATTCTGATTCCACCGTCGGTGGCGTTAATTCTGTATTCCATTGTGGTGCCGGGGGTCGATCTGCGTGCGCTATTTGCCGCTGGCCTGTTCCCCGGCATTTTGGCCGGGCTGGCGCTGCTGGTGCCCGCGCTGATTTTCGCTAAACGCAATGGTTGGGAAGGCGGCACGCTTACGGCAGATAATCCGCGCTTGAGCGTTCGGGCCACGTTTAAAGAAGCGTTGCCAGCGCTGTTTGCGCCCATTCTGATTCTGGGCGGCTTGCGTTCGGGGTTATTTACCCCCACTGAAGCCGCCGTGGTCGCCGTAGCCTATGGAACCCTGGTGGGGCTATTTTTAACCCGTGAGCTTTCCCTGCGCGATTTATGGGAGCTGCTCGGTGAAGCGGCGATTATTTCGGGCGTGGTGATGTTAATTATCGCCTTAGCGGGCATTTTTGCCTGGGCTGGCACGATGCTGGGCACCTTCCGGCATCTGGCTGAATGGATCATTGGGTTGACCGATAATGGCGTTTTGCTGCTGATACTGGTGATGCTCGCGGTGCTGGTCGCGGGCATGTTGCTGGATGCGATCTCTATCTATCTGATTATGATGCCGATCTTGATACCAGTGATGCAGCATTTTGAATGGAATCCAGTCTGGTTTGGGATTTTGCTGGCGATGAACATCGCGATCGGCCAGTTTACGCCGCCCGTTGCGGTCAACTTAATGGTCACCACTGAAGTCGCTAAAATTCGCCTTGAGCACACGATTGGTTGGGCACTGGTATTTGTGGTTGCCATGGGCTGTGCGCTTGCCCTAGTGGCGATATTTCCCGAGATTGCGCTTTGGCTGCCACGCCTGCTGGGCTACAACGTGTAAGTAGTAAAAAAGTTAAATGACGCTAATATAAGATAGATCGTCTAATGCTTTGCTAATAACGGCCCATGCAAAATATGCATAGCCATTAACGGTAGCTAAACGTTACGTGCGGTTAAACTCGTGTTTCAATAGGCTGTGAAAGGGTGTGCCCAGCACTGATGCTAGCTACTTCGCCAAGCGACGCTTTTTTCGCTAAAGTAGTGATCGTCGGTACACCAAATGCCGGGCTATAACAGTTTGTCTTGAAAACGTTTTGAAACGTAATTCACCTGAGGGAACGGATCGACAGGTGGTTTCAAAGCGCATAACGCTCACAACATCAAGATAGAGGTGTGTTTATGAATCGCCATGTATTTTCTACCGCCGCCTTTTCGGGCGCGTTGATTGCAGCGGCCACGTTTGCTGCTCCGGCCGTCGCCCAAGAGCGCTATATCACAATTGGTACCGGTGGCCAAACCGGCGTTTACTACGTCGTAGGCCAGTCGGTATGCCGCATGGTGAACCGCGGTAGTGAAGATCACAATATTCGCTGTAACGCGCCTTCAACCGGTGGTTCTGTCGCTAACGTCAACGGCATGAAGAGCGGTGAGCTGGACATGGGTGTTGTTCAGTCTGACGTTCAATTCCGCGCCTATAACGGTGAAGCCAACTTCGAAGAAGAAGGCCCTTGGGAAGACATGCGTTCTGTCTTCACTATGCATGGTGAGCCGCTGACCGTGGTTGCCCGCGCAGATTCCGGTATCGAGAATATCAGCGACTTCCCTGGCAAGCGCGTTAATATTGGTAACCCAGGTTCTGGTCAGCGTAACACCATGGACGTCGTCATGGACGCGTTCGGTTGGGACGAAGATACTTTTTCACTGGCATCTCAGCTAGACGCAGCAGAGCAGGCTTCTGCGCTGTCTGACAACAATATCGATGCCATGGTGTATGTAGTAGGCCATCCCAATGGTTCTATCCAGGAAGCGACCACCACAATTGATGCGCGCCTGGTGTCTGTTACCGGCGATGAGATCGACAGCCTGATCGAAGAATACCCCTACTACACGCGTTCGGTGATTCCAGGCGGCCTGTACCGTGGTAACGATGAAGATGTTGAAACCTTCGGCGTCGCAGCAACGTTCGTGTCCTCCGCTGACGTAGATGAAGATATCGTTTACGAAACCGTTAAAGCCGTGTTCGAAAACTTCGATCGTTTCAAACGCCTGCACCCGGCATTTGAAAACCTTAACGAAGAAGACATGATCTCTGATGGTTTAACCGCCCCGCTGCATGACGGCGCTGAGCGTTACTACCGTGAGCGTGGCTGGATCGAGTAAGGCATAGCCATGACGCTATTAGCCAAGGCCAATAGCGATCGTTTTTGAAGTGCAAAGCGCGGGCACCGGGAGTGTCCGCGCTTCTTGTTGAAAGCGCTGACAATCAGCGCTGACCATTAGGCAGGGCAAGCGTATGCGTGATGACAAACAACCCACGGCAGCCACTGGAAGCGACCTGGATGATATGGTCGCCTCCAGTGACTCAGGGGCAAGGAAGCCTCACGGCGTACCCGGTAAGCTGCTGGTAAGTATCGCAGCTGTTTGGTCGCTGTTTCAGCTATGGATTGCATCGCCACTTCCTTATATTGTCGGCTTCGGCGTTTTTAGTGCTACCGAAGCACGCTCCATTCACTTAGCATTTGCGCTCTTTTTGGCTTTTATGGCCTACCCGGCGCTAAAGCGCTCCCCGCGTGATCGTATCCCTCTGCAAGACTGGGCGTTTGCAGCGGTAGCCGCGTTTTGCGGTGCCTATCTGTTTATTTTTTATTCGGACCTGGCGCAGCGCCCGGGGCGACCCATTACCCAAGATATCGTGATCGGGATACTGGGCATTGTGATGCTGCTGGAAGCCACACGGCGTGCCCTTGGGCCTCCGTTGATGATCGTTGCCGCTCTGTTTATCGGCTACTCCCTATTTGGCCCCTATATGCCGGGTATTCTGGCTCACCGGGGGGTTAGCCTGGGTGGTTTGATCAATCATCAGTGGTTGGGAACACAAGGTGTCTTCGGTATTGCGCTAGGTGTATCCACAAGCTTCGTATTCCTATTTGTTTTGTTTGGCGCACTGCTCGATAAAGCGGGTGCGGGTAACTATTTTATTAAAGTCGCATTTTCAATGCTGGGCCACCTTAAGGGTGGGCCCGCGAAGGCGGCAGTCGTTGCCTCGGGCATGACCGGCTTGATCTCAGGTTCATCGATTGCCAACACGGTGACCACCGGTACGTTTACTATCCCCATGATGAAGCGGGTAGGGTTTAGCTCTGAAAAAGCCGGGGCGGTTGAAGTATCTTCATCGGTTAACGGGCAGATCATGCCGCCGGTTATGGGTGCTGCAGCGTTCCTGATGGTTGAATACGTTGGTATTCCTTATGTAGAAGTTATCAAGCACGCGTTTCTACCCGCCGTTATTTCGTATATCGCGCTGATCTATATCGTCCACCTGGAAGCCTTGAAAGCCAATATGACGGGGCTGCCTTCGAGTAACCCGGCGCGACCACTGCTTAATAAAGTGATTGGCTTTTTGACCGGCTTACTGCTGCTAATGGGGCTGTCGGTGGCGGTCTATTATGGTTTGGGATGGCTAAAACCGGTGCTGGGTGAGTCAACACCTTGGGTGGTATCGGTGGGTTTGGTCTTCATTTATGTTGGGCTTTTAAAAATCAGCTCTAACTACCCTGAACTGGAAATGGACGACCCGACTTCCAAGATCATTACACTGCCGCAAACCCGGCCGACCGTGATGGTTGGCTTGCACTATATCCTGCCGGTTATTGTGCTGGTGTGGTGTTTGATGGTGGAGCGCCTTTCGCCTGGGCTTTCGGCGTTTTGGGCGACCATGTTCATGATCTTTATCATGGTGACACAGCGGCCGATTATCGCCATCTTCCGTGGGCGTAGCAAAATGGCCGCTGACATTAAAGAGGGCTTTTTGGATCTGTGGGACGGCTTGGTAACCGGCGCGCGCAATATGATCGGTATCGGTATCGCAACCGCCACGGCGGGCATCATTGTTGGTGCCGTATCGCAAACCGGCGTAGGTCTGGTGCTGGCGGATGTCGTTGAGATTTTATCAGGCGGTAACCTGATGATGATCCTGCTGCTTACCGCGCTGCTGAGCCTGATCTTGGGTATGGGCCTGCCGACAACGGCCAACTACATCGTGGTATCGGCATTGATGGCGCCGGTGATTGTGCTGCTGGGCCAGCAAAACGGGCTGATTGTGCCGCTAATTGCGGTGCATCTGTTCGTCTTCTACTTCGGCATTATGGCGGATGTTACCCCCCCGGTGGGTCTGGCTTCCTTTGCCGCCGCGGCGATCTCGGGAGGCGACCCGCTACGCACAGGCTTCCAAGCGTTCTATTACAGTCTGCGTACGGCAGCGCTGCCGTTCTTATTCATCTTTAACACGGATCTGCTGTTAATCGATGTTACGGTCATGCAGGGCGTGGTGGTGTTTATCGTCGCGACGATTGCCATGCTGATCTTCGCGGCGGGCACCCAAGGCTTTATGTTGACACGTAACCGCTGGTACGAATCGCTGCTGTTACTGCTGGTCGCCTTTACGCTTTTCCGCCCCGGCTTCTGGATGGATCAGATTCATGACCCCTATGAGTCGGTACCCCCCGCGCAGCTTGCCGATGCGTTAGAGCGTGTGGACGATGGCAGCAGCCTGCGCGTGCAGATTGCCGGTGAGGATGCTTTTGGCGCCCCCATGTCGACTTACATTCTAGTGCCGGTACCCAGCGGTGAAACGGGCCAAGAACGCCTGGAAAATCTGGGTATAGAGCTTTATGTCGATGGTGATCAAACGCTGGTCGATTTCGTCGAGTTTGGTAGCCCCGCGGCCGAATTGGGCTTTGATTTCGATCAGGAAATTACCGAAGTTCTCGCGCCCGTTAACCGCTGGACCAAAGAGTGGATGTGGTTGCCTGCCTTGGGGCTCTTCGGCTTAGTGGTTCTTATGCAGCGTCGTAGGCGTCGTCAGGAACCTGATGACACAATGGCCAAAGCGTAACGGAGGTTGCTATGTACCAGAAAGTACTGCTGCCCGTGGATTTGAACGAAGAGGCCTCCTGGAAAAAAGCGTTACCTACGGCGGTAACGCTTTGCCAGACTTTCGGTGCATCGCTGCATATTGTCAGCGTGTTGCCGGAGTTTAAGATGCCGATGGTGGGGGCTTATTTTCCCAAAAACTTCTCAGAAAAGGCGAATGCTGCCATGAAGGAGGCGCAGCATACGTTTATTCAAGAAAATGTGCCGAAGGATATTCAAACCCAGAGCATCATTGTTGATGGGTCCCCCTGGGAGGCGATCATCAAGGTCGGTAAACAGCTGGATGCCGACCTTATCGTGATGGCCTCGCATACCAAGCATAAGTTTGTGGACTATGTGCTGGGACCTAATGCCGAGCATGTGGTGCATCATGCCAAGGTCTCGGTCATGATCGTGCGTTAAGCACCCATCGTTTGCTTAATGGCAGGTACTTTGAAAAACCCCAGCTTAGCCAAGCTGGGGTTTTTTTATAGGCGCGGCGATGCCTGTTGGTTAAACTAAATTTATTGACACATAACAGCTAACTACCTTTGCTATCCGGACGTATGAAAAAACTCGTGTTTTGCCTGACCTAAATAGTGAGATCACGTACTCTTATAGAGTCTCTATTAATGGCTCGTTTACAACATTTTAGATCCAGGCTCCATGAGGAAATAATGATGAAAGCCTTATTAGTTAGAGGGCTACTGCTGGCTTTGTGCATTCCCCAAATGGGAGTGGCTGGCGAATCAGCAGCTTTAGAAGCGCCCCAAGGCGCGGCGCTGTTAGAAATTAGAGGCGATATTACCCAAGAGAATGCGCTTGAAGGCGCGCGATTTGACTTTGCAATGCTGAAAGACCTTCCCCAGTTCGGTTTTGATACGAGCACGCCCTGGACCAGTGGCGTCAGCTATTATTCTGGCCCACTGATGCGCGATCTGCTGGAGCGTGTCGGCGCCAATAGTGAGATGGTAAGGGTGGCGGCGCTGAATGGCTACGAAGCTGAAATTCCTGTCAGTGATTTTTATGAGTATGACGTAATACTGGCACTTGAGCGCAACCACGCGCCAATGCCTATCCGTGAGTATGGCCCGCTATGGGTGCTGTATCCGTTTGATCAGGATGACACTTTATTAAATGAAAAAATGCGCTTTAGAGCTGTTTGGCAGGTGATGCGTATCGATGCGCTTAAGTAGCTCCGTGACGCAGTCTCCCAGCCTACTGCGTTATCCCCGGCGTCTAAAACTGGTGGCCATCATTACCGTGCTGCTGTTTGCCGCAGCACTCGTGGTTGCCGCACTTGCCGCATGGCGTCAGGACAACCTCACCCAAAGCCTGCGCGAAGATACCTCGTGGGTAGTGTATAAGCTTGACCGTGATGCGGTGCAGCTTCTTAACCATTTACTTGCGACAGCTCGAACCGATATTACACCGCCGGTGCAAAATGAACTGAACATGCGCTTTGAGCTGTTATACAGCCGCCTTACGCTGCTTCAGGAGGGTGAGGTCAGTACGCTGTTGCATGCCATTGGTGATGCGAGTGAATTAATGGCGCACATACAGCAGCAAATGGAAACACTGGACACCATGTTTGCGCCGTATAGTGAGCTTGAATCACTACCCGTTAGCTCGCTTGAAACGGCACTGGATAGGCTAACGCAGTTAACTGAACGATTTGTAATTACGATTAACGGCTACCTGGCAGAGTCCGCCACTGAAGAGCGCATATGGCTGAGTACGCTTTATAAGCTCTTAATGACGCTGCTGCTGGGTATGAGTCTGGCCGTGCTGTTAGTGATAGGCTTCTTGCTACGTGAAATGCGTGAAAGCGCGGCCGCCAGGCGCGAGCAGGAGCAGCTAAGTCGGCAGTTGGAAGTTACTGCTGAGCAAGCCCAGGCTGCTAACCACGCTAAATCAGATTTTCTGGCCATGGTAAGCCATGAGATTCGCACGCCGCTTAACGGTGTGATCGGCATGAGCGAGCTGTTACGCGAGCCGACAAGCCCGGCTCAGGTGGAAGATTATGCCCGGACGATTCACGACAGCGCCAACCAACTGCTGGCCATGATCAATGAGATTCTCGATTTCTCTAAAATTGAAGCTGGCCACTTAACACTCGAAACCACACCGACGGCACTAAAGCCCTTGATTGATAGCGTAGTGGCCCTCTTTGAGCCGCGTGCGAAGGCGAAAGGCTTGGTATTAAGGGTAAATGTTGATGCCTTGGTGCCCCCTTGGATCATGATTGACGCTGGTCGTTTCAGGCAGATCTTACTGAACCTGGTGGCCAATGCGACGAAGTTCACCGACCACGGTGAAATACATATTCATGTCTCGTCAACGGTTGAAAACTTGTTGCTCGAAGTCATCGATACCGGCTGTGGGCTTAACGAGGAGCAGCAGGAAACTTTATTTGAACCCTTCCAACAGGCTAACTCCTCAATTGCACGTCGCTATGGCGGCACTGGCCTCGGGCTTGCCATTTGCAAGCGGTTGAGCGAGGCCATGCAGGGACGTTTAGGTGTGCAGAGCCAGCCGGGGCAGGGCAGTACCTTTTGGTGTGAGTTGCCGCTTGTAAAGGCCAGTCCGGAAACCGCATCTCTGCCTAATGAGCCGGCGGGAGACTTTGCGGGTACAACGCTACTGCTGGTCGAAGATAACGCGGTCAACCGCAAGGTAGCGACGAGCCTGTTATCGCGCTTAGGGTGCGATGTGGTCTGTGCAGAGAATGGTCAGGATGCGCTAACCATGGCGCAGTCTCTGCAGATGCATTTAATTTTCATGGATATTCAGCTACCGGATATGGATGGCCTGATGGTCACCCAACGCCTGCGAGAGCAGGGCGGCTGGTTGGCTCAGGTGCCTATTGTGGCCATGACCGCCGGCGGCAATGATCGCCAGCGCTGCCTTGCCGCGGGTATGAACGACTATATTACCAAACCGCTCTCCTTATCAGCGCTGAGTAACGTGCTTACGCTGCACCTATTGTCGTCAAGGCAAGATTTATTGCTACCGTCGCTCGAACAGTTAAACGAAGATGCGCCAGAGCACGCATTACTCAACATCAACACACTGAATATGCTGCTGGAAAATCTGGGAGATGAGCGGTTAATCCAGCTTATGGTGCTTTATCAACAGCAGGTAAGCGATTATCTCTTACAGTTGGCGGCTTACCTTGCGGCATCGGAACGCCTGTTTGATGAACAGCTGCAACAGGTAGCGCGGTTGGCGCACCAGCTGCGCGGTGAATCATTGAGTATGGGCGCAGAGCAGTTAGCGGATGATGCCCAGCATCTTGAGCTATTAGCCCATGAAGAGGGCCATACCCCGTGCCAGCTAGACAGCGTGTTTAGTTTATTGCGCCATAACGCTGCTCGAACGCTTACAGAACTTGAACGGTGGCGGCGCGACGTTCTACAAAGCTAATACCTGAAAAGCTAGTACCTGAAAAGCGGGATCCTGAAAACCAAGAGACACTGAACGCTGGTTTACAACGTCAGCCTTCTGGAGCCGTGTGCTTATCTTCTACCAAGGGATGAGAGCTAATCCTGTCCTCGTGCTCTATCGTCGTAGCCAATAATAAACAATACTGTCAAAGCACGTTTAATAATCATAAAACTCAGGAGCCTTGTCATGATCTATGCCAATCCAGGTGAAAACGGGTCAGTTGTCTCATTTGAAAAACGCTATGGCAACTATATCGGCGGTGAGTTTGTGCCTCCCGTTAACGGCCAATACTTTGATAATGTTAGCCCTGTTAATGGTCAGGTATTCTGCGAAATCCCGCGCTCTACCGCCGAGGATATCGATAAAGCGCTGGATGCTGCGCACAAGGCAGCGCCTGCCTGGAGTAAAACCGCCGCTGCTGAACGCAGCAATATTTTATTAAAAATCGCCGACCGCATTGAACAGAATATCGAAATGCTGGCCGTAGCCGAAAGTTGGGATAACGGTAAAGCCGTTCGCGAAACGTTAAATGCGGATATCCCTCTGGCCGTTGATCATTTCCGCTACTTTGCAGGCTGCCTGCGCGCTCAGGAAGGCAGCGCTGCGGATATTGATGCCAATACGGTGTCCTACCACTTTCACGAACCGTTAGGCGTGGTTGGGCAGATCATTCCTTGGAATTTCCCGATTTTAATGGCCGTCTGGAAGCTGGCGCCCGCGCTTGCCGCCGGTAACTGCGTGGTACTTAAGCCTGCCGAACAAACCCCGGCTTCCGTGCTGGTACTCATCGAGCTGGTTGGCGATTTGCTGCCCGCTGGTGTCGTCAATATTGTTAATGGCTTCGGTGCCGAAGCTGGGCAAGCGTTGGCCAGCAGCAAGCGCATCGCCAAGATCGCATTCACCGGTTCCACCCCGGTCGGCTCGCACATCCTTAAATGCGCGGCTGAAAATATTATTCCCTCCACCGTAGAGCTTGGCGGTAAATCGCCCAATATTTACTTTGCCGATATCATGAACGCCGAACCGACGTTCATCGATAAAGCGGTCGAGGGTTTGGTACTGGCGTTCTTTAACCAGGGCGAAGTATGTACCTGCCCATCGCGCGCGCTGATTCAGGAAAGCATGTACGACGAGTTTATGGCGAAAGTGATGGAGCGCACCCAAACCATCAAGCGTGGTAACCCGCTGGATACCGATGTTCAGGTCGGCGCTCAAGCCTCTCAGGAACAGTTCGACAAAATCATGTCGTACATGGAGATTGCCCGTGAAGAAGGCGCGGAGTTCTTGACCGGGGGCAACAAAGAAACCCTGGATGACAGCATTAACGGCGGTTACTACATCCAGCCGACGCTGCTTAAAGGCAACAATAAAATGCGCGTTTTCCAGGAGGAGATTTTTGGCCCGGTAGTCGCGGTCACGACCTTCAAGGATGAAGAAGAGGCGCTCGCGATTGCCAACGACACCGAGTTTGGCTTGGGCGCGGGTGTATGGAGTCGCGATATCAACGTGGCGTTTCGTATGGGCCGGGGCATCCAGGCCGGCCGTGTATGGACCAACTGCTATCACCAATACCCGGCTCACGCCGCGTTTGGTGGCTACAAGAAATCCGGCGTCGGCCGTGAAACCCACAAGGTTGCCCTCGAACACTATCAGCAAACCAAGAACCTGCTGATTAGTTACGACATCAATCCGTTGGGCTTCTTCTAAACCACGCTTACGTGCTACCCCCGCTCGGTATTGCCGAGCGGGATTGTTAGTCCCCTGATACCCGCTATTGGTTATTGATTTCCGGGTGACCGTTTCTTGCCAGCCAGAGGCGCGCTATCCGCTCAGCGTGGGCCAGATTGCTCGCGACAGCTAGCTTGCCCATTTCGCGACGTATGCCAGCACGTTTGATTTTTAACATCATGCGCGGCGGTAGCCCGACGAAGATAATGCCCACTTTCTGTTCGCTCAGTTCGCGACGCAATGTATCCAGCGCCACCATGGCGGTAGTATCCAGGCTGGGCACATCGCGCATATCCAACACGATAATGCGCACGCTGTGATCAATCATGCGCAGTGTCGCAATAGCCTTTTCAGCAGCGCCAAAAAACAGCGGTCCCGTGATCTTGTAATGCGCCACTTCAGCTGGGTATTGCGCGTGCGTATCCGGCGCGGTGAAGCGCTGGGTATTGGTCAACTGCGCCATCCGGCGAATAAACAGAGCGGCGGCTAGGCCTATGCCGACAGCTACCGCTATCACCATGTCGAAAATGACGGTGAGCAGAAAGCAGATCACTAGTACCCATACATCGCTTGCGGGGGCGCTTTTCAGCGTGTGAACAAAGTGGCGTGCTTCGCTCATGTTCCAGGCAATGATAAACAGTAAGGCTGCCAACGCCGCCATGGGAACGTAGCCCAGCACGCCCGCCAGGACGACTACGGCCAACAGTACCACCAGCGAATGTACCAGTGCGGCTATCGGCGAAAACGCCCCGCTTTTGATATTGGTAGCGGTACGGGCAAGCGCTGCGGTCGCGGTTATGCCACCAAAGAAAGGGACTACCATGTTGCCCAGTCCCTGACCGATCAGTTCGGCATTCGGGTTGTGACGTGTGCGGGTCAAACCGTCGGCCACAACCGCGCACAGTAGTGATTCGATCGCCGCCAACAAGGCGATGGCAAGCGCCGGGCCAAGTAACGACTGAATCAAGGCGAAGTTGATTTCAAGCGGCGTGCCATCCTCCCCCAGAAAATGCCACGGCAGCGCAACGCTTGGCGCAAAGGGCGGAATGCCATTGCCGTTTTCGCCTTGAAACTCCCAGCTAAACCGTGAGGCGATAGTGTCGACCTCAATGCCGCCCAGGGTCAGCAAAAAAGCTGCCAGCGTGCCCACCGTTAATCCAACCAGCGGCGCTGGAATCGGCGTTTTTAGACGCGGCCAGATCAATAGTGTGGCTAGGGTAGCAAGTCCGACGCTGATATCTGCCAGCGACAGGCCGGGCAGTGCCTGGCTGATCAGCATCAAATTATGCAGGGTGCTGTCACCCAGCTCGACACCGGATAAGCCTAGAAAATCAGGCAGTTGTAGCAGTGCGATCACCACGCCAATACCTGCCGTAAAGCCTAGAATTACCGGGTAGGGGACATACTGAATCAGGCTGCCCAGGCGTGAAAGCCCGAGTGCAACCAGAATTGCCCCGGCCATCAGCGTGGCAATTAGTAGCCCGCCCAAACCGTGATGGGCAACGATAGGAAATAGAATGACTACAAAGGCCGCCGTGGGGCCTGAGATGTTAAACCGTGAGCCACCCGTCAAGGCGATTACCGCACCCGCCACGATAGCGGTATAAAGCCCATGTTGAGGCGGTACGCCAATCGCAATCGCCAGCGCCATGGAAAGCGGCACCGCTACCACGCCAATGGTGAGACCCGCCATCACATCGCGCTTCAACATGCCGAGCGTATAGCCTTCACGCCAGGCGTTAAGCAATGCGCTGCCAGGCATCGGAAACACATAGTCCGAGGGGCGATTCGCGCGGGACATGGGTAGGCCTCTTGAGTGGCGAATAGATATACGCTTTACGCTACTCCTGACCTCAAATTTGCACAATCGGACGTTAGTGCGGTGCCCTTAAGGCACAAAAAATAAAACGCCCGGTGATGGCCGGGCGTTCTAGAAATATAGCGATTAAATGGCTTACTCGCTGGCAGTTTCCGCGTTTCTTTCGTGATGGTCATGCTCACCGCGGCGGCCGTGGCCTTTACCGTCGCCACGGTGCTCTTCGCGCACCTCTTGCATGGCATTTTTTAAAGCGTCGCGTTCTTCTTCAGAAAGAAGTTCCGCGACTTTTTCGTGGTGCTCTTCACGCAATGCCTGCATGGCCTGATAGTGTTCAGCGTTCAGCTCATTAAGGGCCGTTTGCTGCTCTTCATCTAATCCAGCACGCTCATATACTTCCTGGCGGCGCTCTTCCATGCGCTGTTGGAATGCTTCACGATCAACCTCTGAGGCATGGTCTTCGTGTTGGTTTGCCTGGGCTGCAAAAGCGAGCGGCGTTAGCGCGAAAGCAAGCAGAGCGGGAGCAAAAACCTGACGTAATGACATTTTCATAACGTACCTCTTGGTAAGTTGACGATGTCAGTATCAAGCGGCGAAGTGCAAATCGTATGCACGGAGTGTGCAATAACGGTGATGTTGGTGGACTATGGCTATTTGCTAAACACTTTCTTCGCATAAGGAATGATAAATGCCATACGCCCGTTTTGTTTGCCGCTACCTTGGCTTGGGCACGCTTGCTCTGCTGCTTGGTGGATGCACTGCAACGCACTATGTTCATAACGATCAATCGGCTATTGAGCAGCGTGTCTCACCGCGTGATACCGTGACCTTTGAGCGTCTTGATCCGCAGCCTTATACCCCGGCTGATTGGCCGCAAATGCTCAATGCTCAAGTACTGCTTCCCCATACCCAAGGCTTGGAACGTCGCCCGGCGGCGTTGATTGTTCACGGCGGGGGATGGCGCAATCGTGGTCCAAACGATATGCAGGGGATTGCTGAACAGCTGGCAGAGCAGGGCTATGTCACGATCAACATCGAGTATCGCTTTGCCCCTGAGTATCAGTTTCCCGCTCAGCTTTACGATCTAGAGCAAGCCATGAACTGGCTTCACGCCCATGCGGCAGAGTGGCGTATAGACACCGACAGAGTAGTGGGGGTTGGTTACTCTTCCGGGGCGCATCTGGTAAGTCTGCTAGCCGTGGCGGGGGCTGAAGGCCCACTCGCGGCCCCTTATGGCGGCGAGCATACCCGGCTAGCCGCCGTGGTGGCGGGTGGGCTTCCAAGTGATTTGCTGAAATTCGATGATGGCCCGCTGGTGGTTGATTTTATAGGCGGCACGCGCGCCGAGAAAACCGAAGCCTATACGCTGGCATCTCCCGCTCGCCAGCTAATCCCTCAAGCGCCGCCGTTTTTCCTGTTCCATGGCAAGTGGGACAGGCTGGTGCCCGTCGACCATGCCACTGATTTTTATCGGGCTCTACAAGCTCAAGGAACCCCGAGCGAGCTTTATCTCCAGCCATGGCGTGGCCATTTAGCCAGCTTTATATTCCGCGGCAGCGCCATGAAAGCGGCCATTGCCTTTTTGAATCGCCAGGTTGAAAACACGGTTAGACTTTAGTTGGCTTTTTACGTCGTGCAAGGTTGGTGACAGGTTCATGGGATAGCTTTGTGCTCCGCAGGCGATAGCCTGCTTTGAAATTTATAATTCTATAAGAAAGAGAGCGCGCTATGCCCAAGAAAACATTTGCTTCGTTTAGCTTCAATATGAAATCGCTACTCGTTGGTGCCACGGTTGTGGCAGCATCACTTGCGTTAATCATGCCTGCCGCCGCGGCAGATGATTATCCTGAGCGCCCGATCAATATGGTGGTTGGCTTTGGTACCGGCGGTAGCGCCGACCGCTTGGCACGTATTATGTCAGGCTACATCGCTGAAGAAATCGGCGTGCCTGTTCAAGTGACCAACCGCCCGGGTGCAGGAACTCAGGTCGCATCCAACTACGTGCTGAACATGCCGGATGACGGCTACACCACTTATGCCTCAACTTTTGCTCCTTATCTAGCCAATTCGGTCCTGACCGGTGGCGCCAACTTTAGTGTTGATGATTTTTCGTATATCAACTTTCAGTGGTTCGATCTGGATCTGATCGCTGCTAATAAAGATAGCGGGTACGAAGATCTGCCTTCACTGTTGGAAGCGATTCGCGAAGAGCGCGGCCAGGTGCGTGGCGCGGTCGTTCAAGGTTCAGCCGGCCACTTGATGATTCGTCTGTTGCTGGAAGAAGCCGGTATTCCTCAAGAAAACCTTAACCTCGTGACGTATAACAGCGGCGGTGAAGCCCGCTCAGCGGTTGCCGGTGGTCAGGTGGATTTCGTTTCTATCAGTGCCCAGGGCAGTGAGGGAATTCGTGAGTTTCTGACGCCGCTTGCCATTGTAAGTGACGAACGCATTGACCAGTGGGATGCCCCGCCGATCAATGAAGCGCTGGCATCAATGGATCTGGAGGTGCCGGTACTGCAAGGTTCGATGCGTGGTTTTGCGGTAACCAGCGAAGTTGAGCTTCAGCATCCTGAGCGCTTTGAAGCACTCGCTTCAGCCATCCAGAGCGCGCTGGCCCGTAAAGACGTTCAAGAGCACCTTGAGCGTAATGAAATGGGCGGTGTCTGGATTGGACCTGAACGTGCCAACGAACTGATGCGCGAAAACTACGCTGTATTTGAAAAATACGCCCACCTGCTTAACTGATCTTCCTGTCATGGCTGGCCACCTTTCATATGGCCAGCCTGGAGTTGAACCATGCCTGCACAGAAACGCGACTATGGGGACTTTTTAGTTCTCATCGGTCTGGCTTCCTTTACCTTGTGGTATTTGCTGGACGCGATCAGCGTCTCGGCACAGCCCCAGAATTTACTCCTGATACTGCCGCTTTCAGTCATTGTTCTGTCGATTATTGCCATCGAGCTGGTGTTACGCCTAAAGAAGGGGGCCCTGTTTAGCATCGCTGACGACGAGGAGCCGTTACATCAAACGCTGCCCGTCGTAGTTCTGTTTGGCGCCTATGTGTTATCGCTAGAAACGCTCGGTTTTGATGTGTCGACCGTGCTGTTTATTGCGCTCTTTTTGATCCTCAAAGGTGAGCGTAACTGGTTAGCGGTGGCTGGCTTTAGCGCAGCGTTCGGGTTCGCCGTGGCATTCTTCTTCTCCCAGATGCTGCCCTATCCCATGACGCTGCTACTGCTACCCAGTTAAGGAGGCAATATGATCGATTTTGGCGCAGTACAGCAGGGTCTGGATCTGCTCTTTTCTAATTTTGGCCCCTGGCTCGTGGTAATACCGGGCATCGTGTTGGGGTTAATCTTTGGCGCAACGCCGGGTCTGCAGATCTCCATGGCCATGGCGATCTTCCTGCCCATGACCATGTACATGGATTTCATTCAGGCCATGCTGTTCTTAACCGCTATTTTTACCGGCGGCTCGTTCGGCGCGGGTATTCCCGCCATTTTGATGAATATTCCGGGCACTTCATCGGCTATAGCTACCGCTTTCGATGGCTACCCAATGGCACGCAAAGGGCAGCATAACCAGGCGTTGGGCGTGGCGCTGGCGGCCTCTGTAGTAGGCGCGCTGATGGGTTATCTCGTGCTGTTTTTCATGATTCAGCCGCTCTCCTATCTGGTACTGAGGCTTGGCCCTTCCGAAATGTTTGTGGTCATCCTATGGGGCATGACGCTGATTGCCAGCCTGAAGGGCGAGCAGGTACTTAAAGGTCTGGTGGCGGGTTTTGTCGGCCTTCTGGTAGGTACCATTGGGTTTAGTGAAATTGGCTTGGCGCGCGGCACCATGGGGCAAACGTACCTTCTAGATGGTATTCCAGTGATTCCGGCCATGATGGGCATGTTTGCCGCCTCTGAGCTTTTCAAGCTTGCCAACAAAGGCTTTATTGTTGAATCCGCCGATTCACGCAAAGTGAAAGTCAGCGAGATTTTTGAAGGCTGCAAGATGGCGATGCGCTACCCGGTTGTCATGCTGCGCGGTGGTTTGATCGGCGTGCTGGTCGGGGCAGTGCCCGGCGTGGGCTCCTCGGTTTCCAATTTGCTTTCCTATATTGAAACCAAGCGCCGTGATAAAGATCCTGACTCGTTTGGCAAGGGTAACCCGAAGGGGGTGGTGGCATCAGAAGCCGCTAACAGCAGCTCTGAAGGCGGCTCAATGGCTACTCTGCTGGCGCTCGGGATTCCCGGCGGCGGGGCAACAGCGGTAATGCTGGCTGCGTTTGCCATGCATAACATCACCGGCGGGCCGCAGTTTATTCGCCAGCAAACCGACGTGGTCTACGCGATTATTTTTGCCAACTTCGCTCAGGTGTTCCTGCTGGTGATAGTGGGTCTGCTGTTTATTCCGCTGTTGGCCAATATTGTCAAAGTGCCCATGCGCTACCTGATTCCCTCGGTACTGGTACTCGCGGTTATGGGGTCGTTTGGCCTGACCGGCAATATGACAGGTCCCGCCACCGTGCTGGTATTTGCGGTCATTGGCTGGATATTCCGCCACTACGGCTACTCGGTACCTGCCGCTGTGATTGGCATGCTGCTGGGGTCGCTTGCTGAGAAGTCTCTGCTGCATTCTTATCAAATCAGCGGTGGGGAGTTCAGCTACATCTTTGAGCGCCCGGTAACGCTCGGAATTCTCGCGCTCTTGCTGTTCTCACTATTTAGCCAGCCGTTAATGGCGCGCTTCAGTACCTGGCGTGCGGCCAAACAGGCGTAGCGTAATGGCAAAAAAAACGCTGAAAACGTTAGTCTTGGGTTGCTTGGGTGGCGTTATCGCCACCCTTTTTTCATTGCCCCTGGCCTGGATGCTGGGCGCACTTTTTATGGTGATGGTGGTATCTCTTGGCGGTATTAAAACCGGCGTTGATAAGCGCTTGCATCGTGTGGCCATTGCCCTGCTGGGACTCTTTATCGGGAGCCGAATTCAGGCCAGTGAGCTGGTCAGTCTGGTGCAGTGGTACCCAAGCGTACTGGCGATGCTGGTTTATATGGGGATTATGCTGGTGGGCGGGTACTTTATCTTTATCCGCGCCAACGTAGGGCCTATGGACGCTATGTTTTGTGCCTATCCCGGGAGCATGAACTCAGCCCTAGTGCTTGCCGAGCGCGCCAATGGCGATGTGCGCTGGATCGCTATTTCGCACTCGCTGCGGCTGGTCACTGTGGTATCTGGAGCGGCGCTGATGGCAAGCTTCTTTGTGGATGATGTCACGCTGCAAAGCTCGCCCGTATCGCTTTCCCTAATGGATGGGCTGCCGCTGTTATTGGCCCCGCTTTGCTGGTGGCTCGCCCGTTTGCTGCGCATTCCCATCCCGGAATTTTTAGGTCCGATGGCCGCAGGCGCTATCATTGCGAACCTGGGTATGGATTACTCATTGCCCACCTGGGTGGTGTTCACGGCCTTTTTGGTGTTGGGCTCTTCGGTCGGCGCGCGCTTCTCGGGGACCCACTGGTCTCAGGTGGTCAGCGTGGGGCGGTTTGGGATGATATATGCACTGTTTGCGCTAATCGTTGCGGCGCTGATGGCCTGGCTGGTCGCAAGCATAACGCCGCTTTCCTTTGTGGCGGTGTTGCTGGCATTGATTCCTGGCGGTGTGGGGGAGATGGCCGTCATCGCCATGGTGATGGATATCGATCCGGTGTATGTGGTGTCACACCATGTCCTGCGTCTGTTACTGCTGATCTTTATGACCCCGCTGGTCATTCGCATTGCTAAGCAGACGGCTGCATAGCGGGAAACGCTACCGTGACAGCGAAGCCCCCTTCAGGCCTATTGCTAAAAGAGAGGAGGGCGGAGTGCGCGGTGGTAATCTGCTCCACAATGGCCAAGCCTAAGCCGCTACCGGGAGCGTGCGGATTGTGGCGGAAAAACCGCTCGGTCAGCTTGCCAAGCTGCGCCTCCTCCACGCCGGTACCCAGGTCGCTTACCGTCAGGATTACCTTTTGCTGCTGCGTCGTCAGGGTAATATCAATCGGGCCCTGATAGGCCTCAGTGCCTCCCGCGTGCAGGCTGGCGTTTTCAATCAGGTTAATTACCAGCCATAGCAACATGATCGGGTCACCCAGCACTTTTGGAATGGTATGGGGCTGATCAAACGACAGCTCCTGGCCTTTTTGGTAGATGCTGGTGGCGGTTTGCGCGCAGGCGTCCTGGCATATCGCCACCAGATCTACAGCTTCAAGATGGGTATCATCCACCAGCTCGCTGCGGGTCTTGGCATATTTCAGCAGCTGTTGAACCGTATGACTGGCATGCTCTGAAATGCGCTGTATTTCGATAAGGTTTGCCCGAATTTCGGGCTCCTGGGCTGCTTTCAGCGAGATTTCAGTCAGTGCCCGTATTTCAGAAATGGGTGTTCGCAGCTGATGGGATACATCGGCATTTAATTGCTGCGTGCTTTCAATGCTGCGTCGGATACGCAGCATCAATTGATTGATACTAATAATCAGTGGATGGATCTCTTTGGGAGCACCGTCTTCAAGCGGCTGAAGGTCACGGGGTGAACGGCGACGCAGCGCTTGGCTTACGCTATTAAGCGGTGCCAGGCCTTGATAAATCGCAAGCCAAGCGATGGTAATGGCAAGAATCCCGGCAATTACCGCTAACCCGGTGAGCGTTACCATGAAGTCATTGATCAGCGTGTAGCGCGCTTCTTTGGACTCCGCAACGATTACTTCAATATTGACGTTCTCACGACCGCGGTTGAAGGGAAACGTCAGGGCAACGGCGCGTAGCTCGTTGCCAGCGTATGTCACGTCATAAAATATCGGTTCTGAAAGGTCTTCGGGAGGGTCGCCCAGGCCCTGAAAACCGGCAATCATCCCACCATTTATTTCGCGCATTCGGTAGAATATTTTGCCCTCACCGCGGCTACCCAGTGTGCTGATGCTGAAGTAGTGCATGTTAATACGTAGCGCGCCGTCCACCGTATAGATACGCCTTTCCAGGCGCTCGGCGGCATTGAGCAGCATACCGTCAAAGGTTTCGTTAATTTGGCGCGTCAACAGCAGGTAGCTTGAAAGAAGTGCAAGAAAGGCCAGAGCCGTAAACGGCAAACCAATCCACAGCAGCAAGCGGCTTTTTATCGATTTGTTAACAGGCATATCAGGCGTCAGATGCTGGGTTGGAGGCTTCTTTGGGGGCCAGGTAATAGCCTAGACCGCGGACCGTTTTCAAACCGAAGTCATAGCCGATTTTCTTACGAATACGCGAAATATAGGTCTCCACTGCCGCATAGCTAACAGGCTCGTCCGTAGTAGAGAGCCGATCGATAATCTGATCCTTACTGACCAGACGATTTTGGTTAATCATCAAATATTCCACTACTTCCAGCTCGCGGCGATGTAATGCCACTGGCTGGCCATCAATTCTGAGTTCCATCGCGTCAGGCAAAAACTCCAGGCGACCACACTGCAGCGTTTCACCACCAAAGTGTTTGGCACGACGAACGAGTGCACGGGCGCGGGCTACCACCTCATCAAGAGAGAAGGGCTTGCACAGGTAGTCATCGGCACCTTCTTCAAGCCCTAGAATGCGCTGGTCCAGCGTGTCTCTGGCGGAGATGATCAGCACCGGAATGGTATTCTGCTGATGACGTAATTTGCGCAAAAGGCTAATACCATCAAGTTCTGGCAAGCCTAGATCCAACACCAGCAGATCGAAGCCGCCCTGTGCCAGTATCGGAAGGGCCTTGGCACCATCGTTGGCGACAATAATACTGAAACCTGCATCGTGCAGGGTTGTGGCCATCGAACGCGCTAGATTGTCGTTATCTTCTACTATAAGCGCCTTCATAGTGAATCCTGCGGTTAGCCCTCTGGCTGATACTTATATCCTACCCCATACACTGAGCGAATGATCTCCTGCTCGGGGAGGGCTTCAGTGATTTTTTTACGTAACTTTTTAATATGGCTATCCACGGTGCGCTCTGACACGATGCGGTTATCGCGGTACATGTGATCCATTAGCTGCTCACGGCTAAAGATTCGCCCCGGCGATTGCATCATCACCCGCAGCAGCTGAAATTCAACCGCAGTGAGCCCTATATCATGGCCATGGGCTAGGGCTTGCCAGCCATCTTCGTTGAGAGTGACCGGCGCCAGTGTTTCAGGTTGATCCGCCGTGGCTTGTTCAGCAAGGGCTTGGCTTCTGCGTAGCACGGCTTTTACCCTGGCCACCACTTCGCGGGGGCTAAAGGGTTTACAGATGTAGTCATCGGCGCCCAGCTCTAACCCTAGCAGGCGATCCACCTCCTCTACCTTGGCGGTGACCATGATAATGGCGATCGTAGGCCACAGCTGGCGTATTTCCCGGCATAGCGTGAGGCCATCTTTGCCGGGCAGCATAACGTCTAATAGGATTAGCTTGGGCGAGTTGTTTTCTAACCAGGGAAGCACTTCGTCACCATGACCAAGCGTGGTCACGGCATAGCCATGAGAGCTTAAGTAGTCATCCATCAGGCGAGCAATTTTGGGTTCGTCTTCAACGATCAACAACGAGGCGTCATGCGACATAGTGGACTCGCTCAGTAGTTAATGAACAGTGAGTAATTAATGGGCAGTGAGCAACGGAAAACGCAGCGTCCAGCAAAGGCCGCCGAGCTGGGTGTTTGTGGCCTTAAGCGTTGCCCCGTGAGCATTGACCAGCGCGCTGGCAATCGAAAGCCCTAAACCGCTGCCGCCGCTGGCACGGTTACGCGACCCCTCTACCCGGTAAAGACGCTCGGTAAGCCGCACAAGCTCACTTTCGGGCACGCCGGGTGCGCTATCTTGCCAGGTAATCACTGCATGGTGGTGTTGGATACCAAGCGTCACCTGAAGTTTGCCTGGGGCATCGGTATAGGCGCAGCTGTTATCCAGCAGATTATTCCACAGCTGATGCAGGCGCTGAGCATCGCCGCGAATCATAACGCCGGGGGCAATATGCGTGGTCAGGGTAAGGCCGCTTTCCTTGAGCCAGCGGTCGGCGTCCTCAAGGCGACTGGTCAGGCTTTCGCTAAGATCCATCGGGGCTAAATGAATATCCAGCGCCCCGGCATCACTTTGCGAGAGCAGACGTAAATCGGCAACCAGACGTTCGAGCTGAGCCACTTCCTGGGCAAGAGAAAACAGATTTTCCTGATTCAGAGGGCGAATGCCATCCTGCATGGCCTCAATTTCACCACGCAATACGGCAAGCGGCGTACGTAGCTCGTGAGCCGTATCGGATACCCAGCGCGAGCGCGCGTCCCGGTTGGCTTCAAGAGTCGCTGCCAAAACGTTAAAGTCCCGCGCCAGACGCGAAAGCTCGTCGCGGCCACGCTCGGGCAGGCGGGAGTGATAATTGCCTTCGGTGAGACGCCGTGTCGCAATGGCCAGGGCACGCGTGCGTCGGCTCAGCCACCAGGAGAGCCCGGCTGCCAGCAGCAGTGAGGCCAGGCCAATCGAGATGACGATAATCATCAAATTGCGCTGCTGGCGCTCTAAAAAGTGATTTTCCATGCGCTCAAGCATTTGCTGAGGCGGACGAAACCCCAGCTCGCCGATTTCCAGATCGTTGCTATAAAGCGTTAGCCAGCGCCAATCGCTCGAGCCCGTTCGATTATCCATGGGTGGGATAACAAACCGGCCGTCGGGGGCACGTAGTGCAAAATCCCGGGCTTCACCCAGCGGAGAAGGGCGCTCGCGGTCTTCCTGGCCTAGCTCAAAACGCACAATATTCGGCCAGCGGCGGGGCTTATTTTCCAACCACTGCCAGTTGTTCTGCGTTTCCCAGCGAGTAATTAAGCCGTCGGCCAGCAGCATGGCACGACGCTCCTGGGCCTGACTTAAGTAATCGAGAAAGCCACGATCGATACTGTAGGAAACCGCCAGGAACATGCTGGCTGAAATGGCCACGTTAACGCTTAATATGGCCGCAAACAGCTTTAAGCCCAGCCGTGAGGGCCGCCATTTGGGAAACGAAAAAACCATCAGATGGTGCCTTCCTGGCCAGGTTGACGTGGCATGCTCAATCGCTCGCGCCAGTTCTCCATGCCCAGATAGAGACACGGCACCAGAACCAGCAAAATAGCGGTCGCAAAAATCATCCCAAAGCCAAGCGATATGGCCATCGGGATCATGAAGCGCGCCTGGCGGGAGGTTTCGAGAATCATCGGCGCCAGACCTAAAAAGGTGGTTAGGGTGGTCATCATGATAGGACGTAAACGCCGGGTGGCCGCCGCTACAATGGCTTCCCGCGGGGCCATGCCTTCGCGCCGCTTGCGGTTGGCGTAATCGATCAGCACCAGAGCGTCATTGATCACCACCCCGGAGAGCGCCAGCATACCCAGCAGGCTGATAATCGAAAGCCCAAACCCCATGATGATATGCCCCATCACCGCACCGACAATACCAAAGGGGATCGCCGCAAGCACCAGCAAAGGCTGCAGATAGCTCCTGAACGGAATTGCCAACAGCGCGTAGAGGGCCGCCAGCATAAGCCACATGGCGGTGCGCAGCGTAGCAAGGTTGTCAGCGGTATCCTGCTGGCGCCCGCCCAAGCTGACCTCAAGCCCTGGCCAGGTGTTCTCAAGTATCGGGAAAACGTCTTCCTGCAGTGTTGCCAACACCTGATTAATGGTTCTATCACCTTCGGCATCGGCCGTCACGGTAATGATCCGTCGGCCATCAATACGCTGTAGGCTGCTGGAGGCCTGGCTGAGGGTAATATCCGCCACGCGGGAAAGCGGCACGCTAAGCCCGTCCGGCGTGCGAACGGGCATGCGGTAAAGCTCGTTTAAGCTATCGCGGTCGGCTTCTGGCAAGCGAACTTCCACACTAATCTCGCGGCGCCCGACAAACTGCTCAACAGCGGTAGCACCCTGCAAGGGGCCACGCAGTGCCTGGGCCAAGTCGCTGCCGGTAAGGCCCAGCGCCCGACCTTCTGCGGAAAGGCGCATTTCCAGCTGCGGCTTACCATCGCCAATCCCGCTATCGATATCGGTTAGCCCGTACTCACCCAGCTCATCGGCAAGCCGTGAAGCGGCCGCTTCAAGCACCTGAGTGTCGGGGTGAGACAGGCGTAGGCTAAGCGCCGCACCACTGCCAGGGCCTCCAAAATCGGATTCAAAACGCACCGACTGAGCGCCGACTAGATCCCCCGCAAGCGTGCGCCACTCACGCGCAATACGCGAGGGTGGCCAGGCTTCCAGGCTATCATTTGCGATATCAAGCCTGACTTGTAGCTCTTCGCCGTCTAGGCGGCTGCGCGTGCTGCTAAAGCTGAGCGTGTCTTCCTGCTCGCTCAATGTCTGAGCGGCATTAAGCAACTGCTGACTAAGCTCCCGGCTAACGCTGATGTTGGTGCCAATGGGCAGCGTGACGGTTGCTTGAACCTGATCCGACTCCGCGCGGGGCATCAGCGAGAAACCCAGCCGCCCGCTCATTATCCAGGCGAGAGCCACGACCAGCACCGCTACTCCTAGCGCGACGCTTAGCAGGCGCTGATTGAGCGCACGCTGTAGAAAAGGCTCAAACTGGCGGTAGGTGAAGTGGTGTAAGCCGCTCTGCATGCGTTGACGCACCGCTTCCAGTGGTCGCTGCCAGGCCGGTGTTTCACGCGGCTTGCGGCTGTGGGCCAGATGCGCGGGGAGAATAAACAGCGCTTCTGCCCAGGAAATCAGAAACACGGTGATGACCACGACCGGCACGGTCGCAAACAGCATGCCCAAAAAGCCGGGTAAAAACAGCAGCGGTAGAAACGCGACGATATTCGACAAGATGGCAAAGGTCAGCGGCACGGCAATTTCGCTGGCACCTTTTACCGCCGCATCGCGCAGCGAGTAGCCCTCTTCACGATAGCTGTAGATGTTTTCGCCGACCATAATCGCGTCGTCGACCACGATCCCCAGTGCAATGATGAAGGCAAACATCGACATCATGTTTAGTGAGACGCCGATCCAGGGAAGAAACAGCATGGCCCCCAAAAATGCTGTTGGAATGCCCAGGGTTACCCAAAAGGCCAGCCGCGCTTCAAGAAACAGCGCCATCAGCACCAGTACGAGCGCCAGGCCCATCCAGGCGTTTTTCAACAGCAGGCTCAGACGGTCTTCGTATATTTCAGAACTGTCGCGCGAGACATCCAGGCTAACCCTGGGCGGAAGCGCTGCCCGCAAGCGCTCCAACTCGCCGTAAACCGCTTCTGAAATGCTGGTCGGCGTTTGGTGACCAATCTGATAGATATCGACCGACAGGCCCGGCTCGCCGTTATAGAACTCTTCCCGGTCGGTTTCTGCAAAGCCGTTGCTGATGGCGGCAATATCCCCCAGCAGAATAGGTGATCCTTGAGCGGTGGTGAGAATCGGCAGGTCGGCAAATTCAGCCGCGCTATTGCGCCGCCCTTGGTAGCGAACCAGCCATTCGCCTTCGGCGGTGGTTAGCTGTCCGCTTGCCAAGTCCAGGGCTTCTTCGCCGATACGCGCGGCAAGCTGCTGGTGATCAAGCCCAAAGCGTTCAATGGCTTCTTCATCCAGATGAATCTGAATTTCCCGTTCACGGTTTCCGGAAAGCTCCGCTCGCGAAATGCCCTCTACGGCCTGAAGTTCAGCCCGGATATCTTCAGCGGCATCGTGAAGCGCAGCGAGCCCTACCGACCCATAAACCTGAAGGCTTACCACGCTGCGTGAGCGCCCGGCCAGCGTGAAGCGTGGCGGGTCGGCGGCGTTGGGCAGCGTAGTGATCGCATTAACCGACTGCTGAATATCCTGATAAACGCGCATCACATCAACGCCGTCAATCAGCGTCGCGCTGACCATACCGCTGCCTTCGCCAGCGGTTGATGTCAGCTCATCAATACCTTCTACATTCGACACCGCCGCCTCAACGGGCAGCAGCAGGCTTTGCTCTACGTCCTCTGGGGTAGCGCCGGGATAGCTGATGCTGACCTGAACGATTTCAATTTCAAACTCAGGGAAGACTTCCTTTTTAATCGCGAGCGAGGCCATAAGGCCACCCACGATAAACAGCAGCATCAGAAGGTTAGGCGCAACGCCATGGTCGATCATCCAGGCAAGCGGGCCGCGGCGCATCAGATATTCTCCCTATCGCTTGCCGGGGTATCGCCGCGCTGGCGAATGCGTACCTGCTGGCCTTCACGGGGTTGGGCAAGCCCTGAGGTGACAACCTGCTGCCCGACCTGCAGGCCGCTACGCACCAGGGCTTGCTCTTCTCCACGGTAAGCAAGCGTTACGATGCTGCTATGCAAGTGATTTTCTTCATCCACCCACCAGACTCGCTCGCCTGGGCGTAACGCAGCCGAGGGCAGTGCAATCAATTCTTCATGGGACTGGGTCTGAAACGACACGCGCATGATATCGCCCAGGCGCAGTGCCGGGCCATCGGTATCCAGCGCTAGCGGGTCATCGACGGCGATCAACAGCTGTGCCTGCAGGCCGCTTTCTTCAAGATTTGGCAAAATGGAGATCAGCGTTCCCTGACGGGTGGCATCAATGGGCCAGCCTCGGCTTGAAAGGCTGACCGCGCTGCCAGGCTCCAGCCACTCAAGCGCATCGCCGGGCAACGAGGCGCGTACCCAGAACTGTTCGACGCCGACAAGATTAAGGATCTCGGTTCCCTGGCTCAGCAGGCTGCCCGCGCCCACCAGGCGCTCCTGTACCATGGCCCGCCAAGGCGCGATAAGCGTGGCCCGCTCCAGATTGAGCGCTGCCTGGTCACGCACTACGTGCGCCTGGGTCAGCTGGGCCTGGGCCTGGCGCAGCTGAGGTTCACGCAGCACCAATGAGCGTCGCTCGGCTGACAGCTGACGGCCAAACGATTCATATTCACTGCGTGCCCGCTGCTGCTCAGCATTTTCCAGCGCAAGCTGGGCTTGGGCGTTGCTTAGCTGGGCTTCGGCATCTTCAAGTGTCAGGCGTAAATCAGCCTGATCGATATACGCAACCGGCGCGCCTTCCTCGACGACCTGACCGGGCAGCACGTTTTCAGCAAAGCGCTCCAGCTGGCCTGCCACGCGGCTTGCCAGCATAGCGGTCTGCTCGGCTTCAACGCGGCCAAAACCGCTGAGGGCAGGCGACTGGGTACTTTGGGTAAGCGTGATGACATCGACCACCGGTGGCGTTGGTTCAGGCGGTGGACGTCGCTCAATACGCGGTGGCTGGCTAATAATCCACCAGGCGCTGGCCAAGCCAACCGCAAAAACCAGCAGGGCTGCCACGGCGCCAAAACGAATACGACCCTGTTGGGATGAGGAACAAGAGCTAAGCGATTTTATCAACACGGGGTATCCGTCGTAAGAGCGAAAATTCCAGACAAACAAGCGTATCATGCTAGCATCACGCATTGGTTCGCAGCGATTGGGTAAGCATTATGAAAATAGCGTGCAACCCTTCGCAAGCCGGTAGTATCTGCGGCTTTTTAATGGCGTGATCTATCCACATTGGAATAATTGCCGACCCACGAGTCTTTTTTACGCGTATGAAAAACACCGCCACCCGCGATAAGTTAATTGATACCGGTGCCGAGTTGATTGCCCAGCAAGGGTATAACGCAACGGGCATCAATGCCGTTCTTAAAGCGTGCGACGTGCCTAAAGGGTCGTTTTACCATTACTTCTCCAGTAAAGAAGATTTTGGGTTGGCGGTCATTGAGCGCTTTGCCAATGATTACGATGAGAGTTTAGTGGCCCTGCTTGAAGATTCGATGACGCCACCGCTAGAGCGCTTGCAGCGTTACTTTGCCGCTGGCCGGACGTACATGCGCGAGTGCGACCATGCGACCGGTTGCCTGATTGGTAATTTAGGCCAGGAACTGGCCGGTCAAAGCGACCGTTTTCGTGAAGCGCTCAACAGCGCCTTCCAACGCTGGGAAGAGCGTTTTGCGCGCTGTTTACAGGATGCACAGGCCCAGGGCTTACTTCCCACAGCGCTTGACCCGCATCGGCTGGCAAGCTTTATTCTCTGCGGTTGGGAAGGGGCTATTTTACGCGCCAAAACACTTAAATCAGAAGCGCCCATGGAAGTCTTTGAGGCACTATTATTCGAACAGGTGCTCACTCCGCCTGCGGGCTGACCAGTTATCCTTGAACTGGCGTAAACTGCTTCATGTGCTTATTTATTCCGTGCAGGAGTCCGCCATGTTTACCCGCTATGAAAAACACACCCGTCAGGTCAACGGTGTCGAGATCGCCTTTCGCATGGGCGGAAACGGCCCCGCACTCCTGCTGCTTCACGGCCACCCGCAAACCCATGTGATTTGGCATAAGGTGGCTGAGTCGCTTGCCCAGCACTTCACCGTCATTGCTGCCGACCTGCGCGGCTACGGCGATAGCGGCAAACCCGACGATGACGCCGAGCATCTCAATTATTCCAAGCGCACCATGGCGGCCGATATGGCCGAACTGATGAGTGGTCTGGGGTTCGAGCGCTTCAAGGTGCTGGCTCATGATCGCGGCGCGCGGGTCGCCCACCGCTTGGGCGTTGACTATGCCCAGCGCGTTGAGCGCATGGTGTTTCTGGATATTGCGCCGACGCTTGCCATGTATCGCGGCACCAATGAGGCGTTTGCACGCAGCTACTGGCACTGGTTCTTCCTGATTCGTCCTCAGCCGCTGCCGGAAATGCTGATCAACAGCGACCCCGCCCAATATCTGAAAAGCGTGATGGGCGCGCGCAGTGCCGGGATGACACCGTTTACCCCAGAAGCCCTGGCGGAATACGAACGCTGCCTGGCACTGCCCGGCACCGCGACCGGCATCTGCGGCGACTATCGCGCCAGCGCCACGATCGATTTAGTCCACGATCAGGCGGATATCGACGCAGGTGTAAAGCTAACCTGCCCGTTAAAAGTGATGTGGGGCGCTGAAGGCGCGATTGAAGCCAACTTTGATGCACTCAGCGAATGGCGCAAGGTGGCGACCCAGGTGGAAGGCAAAGCGCTGCCCTGCGGCCACTATATTGCCGAAGAGATCCCTGAGGTACTGCTAGACGAAGCTCTTGCGTTTCTGCTCAGCGCTGAATAAGCACTTAACAAGACTTACCAAGACGAAGCGGGTCAAAAACTGGATAATGGGCGGCAATTCGCCAAGGGCCCTGTTTATAAAGACTCAGTTTTAACAGCCCAGGCACACTCATTGCTCCGGATGCCCGCTCATGGAAATCAAAGTCAACTATCTCGATAACCTCCGCCTGGAGGCTAAATTCGACGACTTCACCGTTATTTCAGACCAGCCGATTCGCTACAAGGGCGACGGCTCGGCGCCTGGTCCGTTCGACTATTTCCTGGCGTCATCCGCCATGTGTGCGGCCTATTTTGTGAAGGTGTACTGCAACGCGCGGGACATTCCCACCGAGAATATCCGCCTTTCCCAGAACAACATCGTCGACCCGGAAGACCGCTATAAGCAGATCTTCAAGATCCAGGTGGAGCTACCCGAAGATATCTCCGAGAAGGATCGCCAGGGCATCCTGCGCTCGATTGATCGCTGCACGGTCAAGAAGGTGGTGCAGACCGGCCCTGAGTTTCAGATCGAGGTCGTCGAGAATATCGATGAGGATTCTCAGGCGCTGTTGATGGGCGCGCCGGAAGGCAGCGAGCGTACCTATATTGAGGGCAAGGATTTACCCCTTGAAGATACCATTGCCAACATGAGTGCGCTGCTGGCTGATCTCGGCATGAAGATCGAGATCGCTTCCTGGCGCAATATCGTGCCTCACGTGTGGTCGCTGCATATTCGCGATGCGGCATCCCCCATGTGCTTTACCAACGGTAAAGGCGCGACCAAGGAGAGCGCGCTGTGCTCGGCGCTCGGCGAGTTTATCGAGCGCTTGAGCTGCAACTTCTTCTATAACGATCAGTTCTTCGGTGAAGAGATCGCGGGTAGCGACTTCGTGCATTACCCCAATGAGAAGTGGTTCAAGCCTGGGCCAAACGATGAACTGCCCGCCGAGATTCTCGATGAGCACTGCCTGGCGATCTACAACCCGGAAGGCGAGCTTTGTGGCTCGAACCTGATCGATACCAACTCCGGGCGGGAAGACCGCGGGATCGTCTCGCTGCCCTTCGTGCGTCAATCTGATGGCGAGACGGTTTACTTCCCCTCCAACCTGATCGAGAACCTGTTCCTGAGCAACGGCATGAGTGCCGGTAACACGCTGGTGGAAGCCCAGGTGCAGTGCCTGTCGGAAATCTTCGAGCGGGCGGTGAAGCGTGAGATTCTCGAGCAGGAGCTGACCCTGCCGGACGTGCCGCAGGATGTGCTTGCGAAATACCCCAGCATTGTAGAAGGCATCAAGGCGCTTGAGGCCCAGGGCTTCCCGGTGCTGGTGAAAGATGCCTCCATGGGCGGGCAGTTCCCGGTAATGTGCGTCACATTGATGAACCCGCGCACCGGCGGCGTGTTTGCTTCTTTTGGCGCTCACCCGAGTTTCGAGGTGGCGCTGGAGCGTAGCTTGACCGAACTTTTACAGGGCCGCAGTTTCGAAGGCTTGAACGACCTGCCGCTACCCACCTTCAACTCGCAGACGGTGTCCGAGCCCAACAACTTCGTCGAGCACTTCATCGACTCAGTCGGCGTGGTCTCCTGGCGTTTCTTCAGCGCCAAGGCCGATTTCGAGTTCAGCGAGTGGGACTTCTCCGGCACCAACGAAGAAGAGGCTGAAACGCTGTTCGGCATCTTCGAGGAGCTGGGGGCCGAGGTGTATATGTCGGTTCACGAAGACCTCGGCGCGCCGGTGTGCCGCATTCTGGTGCCGGGCTACTCCGAAGTGTACCCGATCGAGGATCTGATCTGGGACAACACCAATAAAGCACTCGATTACCGCGAGGATATCCTCAACCTGCACAGACTGGAGGATGACCAGCTGCTCAATCTGGTCGAGCGTCTCGAAGAGAGCCAGATGGACGATCATGCCGATATCATCACGTTGATCGGCATCGAGTTTGACGAGAACACCGTCTGGGGTCAGCTCACCATTCTCGAGCTGAAACTGTTGATCTACCAGGCGCTTGGCCGTCATGAAGAAGCATTGGACTGCGTACAGATGTTCTTGCAGTACAACGACAACACCGTCGAACGTGGGCTGTTCTATCAAGCGGTAAACGCAGTGCTGGAAATCGCGCTCGACGATGAGCTTGAAATCGACGACTACCTGCCCAACTTCCAGCGCATGTTTGGCGAAGAGACCATGGCGGCGGTGGTGGGCTCGGTAAGCGGTGAAGTGCGTTTCCATGGTCTAACACCCACTAACATGCAGTTAGAGGGTTTAGAACGCCATCAGCGCTTGATTGAAAGCTACAAGAAGCTTCACGCCGCGCGGGCGGCTCGAGCAAAGTAAGTTCGGCGCTTGATCGCGCCTGGTTTTCACTTATTTAATGGGAATGCCATGACTTCGATGACCTATCGCTCGCCCTTGATCGCGGCGGCGCTCACGCTTGTTTCAAGCGCAAGCCTTGCCCAGAGTTCTGAGCAGAGCCAGGCGGAGGTGCGCAAGCTCTACAGCGGACGCATGATGCCTGACGAGCAAGTGGAGCTTTCGCGCCATATTGATCGCCTCTTTCCTACCCGCACGGTCAAGGCGGCGAGTTCTCCGCATGAATTCGGCCAGCGCGATGCCTCGCTCGAGAGCTTCTCGCTCACCCATGAAGGCGTGACCTACGATATTTACGACTTCATGGCGCTCAACCGGGTGAGCGGCCTAATGGCGGTGCACGACAACGACGTGGTGTTCGAGCAGTATGCACTCGGCAACACGGCCAGTACGCCTTGGATGTCGATGTCGATTGCCAAGTCGATCTCCTCGACGCTGATCGGGGCCGCGCTGAACGACGGCCATATCGAAAGCCTGGATGATGCGGTCAGCAAGTACGTGCCCGAACTCGAGGGCAGCGTTTACGACGACGTCACCGTCGAGCAGATTCTGTTGATGGCCTCTGGCGTTGCCTGGGATGAAACCTACGCTGATCCGGACTCCCAGCGCCGCCAGATGCTCGAAGTGCAGCTTGAGCAGCGCCCCGGCGCTTTGCTTGAGTTTATGGGCGGGCTTGAGCGCGCCGGTAAGCCTGGCGAGGTGTGGAATTACAGCACCGGCGAGACCCAGCTGCTCTCGGCAATCATCAACGGTGCGGTAGGCAAGAGCGCCTCTGAGTATCTGTCCGAGAAGATCTGGTCAGGTTACGGCATGGAAACCGATGCCAAGTGGTGGCTGGATAGCGAGGACGGCCAGGAGATCGGCGGCAGTGGACTATTAATCACGCTCAAAGACTATGCTCGCTTTGGGCAGTTCGTGCTGGATGAGTATAACCAGCCCAACGTGCTGCCCGAAGGCTGGGTGGCGGAGTCGGCAAGGCCCCATGAGATCGGCGGCGAAGAGGTCGAGTACGGCTACTCCTGGTGGCCGGAAGGCGAGGGCGCCTTCTCGGCGGTAGGCATCTTTGGCCAGTGGGTGTTCATCGACCCGGACAACGACATGGTGATCGCCATGACTAGCGCCCAGCCCAAGGCTGAAGCCTTCGAAATCGTCCCGATCACCCAGTTCTTCCACGCGTTGAGCGATCATTTGGCGGGCGAAAGTCAGTAAGCGCCTAGCCGAAGAACCAGTAACACACGCCGATTGCCGTGAGGATACCCGCGGCATCGGCGATCAATGCACATCCCAAACCGTGACGAATACGGCTGATGCCCACCGCGCCAAAATAGACCGCCAGCACGTAAAAGGTGGTCTCGGTGCTGCCCTGCAGCGTGGCCGCCAATAGCCCCGGGAAGCTGTCCACGCCGAAGTTGTTCATGGTCTCGATCATCATCGCCCGCGCGCCGCCGCCGGAAAGCGGCTTGATAAACGCGGTAGGCAGTGCATCCACAAAGCGTGTGTCCCACCCAAAACCTTCTACCAGCCAGCGCACACCGGCAAGCCCTGCATCCAGAACGCCGCTGGCGCGCAGTACGCCCACGGCTACCAGCATGGCGATCAGGTAAGGCAAGAGCGTCAGGGTAAAGCTCACCCCTTCCTTGGCCCCTTCGATAAAGGCGTCGTAGACCTTGACGCCCCGCAAGGCGCCCACCACCAAAAACATGATGACAATGCTGAACAGCGTCAGGTTACCCACCAGCGTCGAGGCTGCGGCCAGCGCCTCGGCGGAAAGCCCGGCCAGGGTGGTAATTAGCAGACCCAGGCCAAGGGCCGCCACTGCAAAGTAGGCAAGCACCGTGGGGTGCCAGAGCTTTAAACGCTGAACCAGGGCCACCGCCAACAGCCCCACAAAGCTGGAGGCGCTGGTAGCTAGCAGAATAGGCAAGAACACGAGCGTTGGGTCGGCGGCTCCCTGCTGGGCGCGGTACATGAAAATGGTGACGGGCAAGAGGGTCAGCGATGAGGTATTGAGAACCAGAAACAGGATCTGGGCGTTGCTGGCCGTATCGCGGCTGGGATTAAGCGATTGCAGCGAATGCATCGCCTTGATACCAATGGGCGTCGCGGCGTTATCCAGCCCCAGAATATTGGCCGCAAAGTTCATGCTGATCAGGCCCATCGCCGGGTGGCCCCGGGGCACTTCCGGCATCAACCGGCAAAAAAGCGGGTCCAGCACCCGGCCTAGCAGGCGAATCATGCCCGCCTTTTCGGCAATGGATAAAAACCCCAGCCAAAGCGTCATGGCACCCAGCAACACCAGGATGATATCCACGCTCACCTTGGCCATATCGAAAAGCGACTGCACCAGGCGCGCGAAAACTTCGCCATCCCCACCCACCAGCCACTGCCAGAGCGCGCCGGCAAACGCGGCCATAAAAAAGCTTAACCAGATTCCATTGAGCATGGCGGGTGATGATCCTGAACAGATAAATAAAACGTGGCGGCTATCCTACCTAATTTGTGCCGGTGCCACAGTAGCGGCTTACCAACGGTTAATGCGATGCTAATGGGATTATTGAGCGTTAGGATTACGACAGGGGAACAGTGACCATGTTTATTAAAGAGCAGCAGCTGGAAGGCGAACATATAGTTCTTGAACATTTGCACTCAGGGCACATCGAGCCACTACAGCAGGCAGTTGCCGAGGGGGAAGCGTGGAAAATCTGGTACGCCAGTGTGCCTCAACCGGATGAAATAGGCGCCTATGTTGAACGCGCGATAGAAGATGCGAAAACGGGCAATATTGCCTACGCCGTGCGCCATAAAATAAGTGGTGATATTGTCGGCACCACGCGATTTTATCAGGTCGATGCCCCTAACCGACGCGCGATGCTCGGCTATACGTGGTATTCGCAGTCGGTTCGGCGTACGGCCGTGAATACCGAGTGCAAGTTTCTGATGCTGCAGAATCTATTTGAAGCCTCAGAGGCGGTGGCGGTCGAGCTGCGTACACATTTCTTTAATCAGGCATCGCGCCAGGCGATTGAACGTCTAGGGGCCAAACAGGATGGCATTCTGCGTAGCCATCAGATCATGCGTGACGGTTCGCTACGCGACACCGTGGTGTATTCGATTATTGCCTCGGAATGGCCTGCCGTGCGCATGCATCTAAACAGCAAGCTAGAAAGCTATCGCACACCCTGATTTCAGCCGTAATTTATCCGCGTCTTGAAGAAAAAAGCCCCTGACGCGATAAAGCGTCAGGGGCTTTGGGGCCTTAATTTACAAAGGCTGAGCCTAAAGCGCTCCAGCGGGGCGCAGCAACAGTACCGCCAGCGGCGGCAGGGTTAGCTCAAGGCTGGCGCTTTGGCCGTGCAGCGGGGCATCTTTTGCGGTGATGCGCCCCAGATTACCCATATTGGAGCCGCCATAGCATTCGGCATCGCTGTTCAGGCACTCTTCCCAACTGCCCGCCATCGGCACGCCCAAGCGGTAACCCTCGCGGGGAATCGGCGTCATGTTGGCAACCACCAGCAGCGGCTCGCCTGTGGTACTCCAGCGCAGCCAGGCAAATACGCTGTTGGTTTCGTCATTGCCCACCACCCAGGTAAACCCTTGAGGCTCGCTATCGCATTCGTGCAGCGCGGGTAGCTCCTTGTAGCAGCGGTTGAGATCACCCAGCAGCCGTTGAATACCGGCATGGCGAGGCTCGGCAAGCAGTGACCAGTCCAGCTCCCGGTCATGGTTCCACTCACGCCACTGACCAAACTCGCAGCCCATAAACAAAAGCTTCTTGCCAGGCTGCGACCACATGATGGAAAGGTAGGCGCGCAGGTTGGCAAACTGCTGCCACTCGTCGCCGGGCATCTTGCCGATCAAGGAACCCTTGCCGTGTACCACCTCGTCGTGGGAAATCGGCAAGACGTAATGCTCGGAAAAGGCATAGACCATGGGGAAGGTCATTTCGTGATGCGAGTAGGCGCGATAGACCGGATCTTTAGAGATGTACTCCAGCGTGTCGTGCATCCAGCCCATGTTCCACTTGTAAGCAAAACCCAACCCGCCTTTCTCGGTCGGCTGGGTGACGCCGGGCCAGGCGGTGGATTCCTCGGCGATGACCTCATTGAGATGGCGCAGAAAATCGATGGTCTCGAGATTCTCCTGGCCGCCGTGGCGGTTAGGGATCCACTCGCCTTCGTTGCGCGAGTAGTTGCGATACAGCATCGAGGCCACGGCATCCACACGCAGGGCATCGATATGGAAATGTTTCAGCCAGTGCAGTGCTGAGGCCAGCATGAAACCGTGCACTTCGCGTCGGCCCAGATTGTAGATATAGGTGTTCCAGTCCTGATGAAACCCCTCGAAAGGATGCTCGTACTCATACAGGGCGGTGCCGTCAAAGCGGGCAAGGCCATGCGGGTCGGTAGGGAAATGCGCAGGCACCCAGTCGAGTATTACGCCGAGCCCGGCGCGGTGGCATTCATCAACGAAATAAGCGAAGTCGGCAGGCGTGCCGAAACGCGCGCTGGGGGCAAACTGGCTGAGCGGCTGGTAGCCCCAGGAGCCGCCGAAAGGGTGCTCCATGATGGGTAAAAGCTCAACGTGGGTGAACCCCATATCGAGCACATAAGGGATCAGGTGCGTGGCCATATCGCGCCAGCTGTAGAGCTCGCCATTGTCGCCGCCATGCTTGCGCCACGAGGCCGCATGCACTTCGTAGATACTGATGGGGCGTGATACGGCGTGCGCCTTTCCGCGGCTGGCGATCCACTCATCGTCATGCCAGACAAAGGGCGTGGTATCGGCCACCACCGAGGCGGTGCTGGGTGGTGCTTCGGTCGCCAGGGCGATAGGGTCGGCGCGCAGGCCGAGCGTACCCTGGGGCTCGAGAATCTCGTATTTATACGATTCTCCTGGCCCAAGCCGTGGCACGAACAGCTCCCATACCCCGGCTGGGTGGCGCAGGCGCATGACATGGCGTCGCCCGTCCCAGCTGTTGAAGTTACCGACCACCGATACCCGCCGCGCATTGGGTGCCCAAACGGCGAAGCGCACACCCTGCACGCCTTCCACCGTCATGGGCTGCGCGCCCAGGCAGTGCCCCAGGTTGCGGTGATTACCTTCGCCGAGCAGGTAAAGATCCATTTCCCCCAGCAGTAAGCCAAAGCTGTAAGGGTCCTCGGTTATCTGCTCGCCCTGCGGCCAACGAATACGCAGCCGGTAAGGGGCGCTGTGAGACAACCGGGCGGCGAATAGCCCGGGAATCTGCATACTCGTCAGGCAGCTGCGTAAGGTATCGTCTTCACGGTCGAGAACATCCACCCCCACGGCGCCGGGCATAAAGACCCGCAGAAACGGGCCTTTGGCATCGCTATGCAGGCCGAGCAGCGAGAAGGGGTCACGATGAGTACCCTGTATCAATGCATTGGCGTCGTCATCGGTCAGCCACAAGGTACGATCTACCGTGAGGCTTGACGTGGGTCTGGTGTGCATCACCTCATTCATGTGGCTCTCCCGGGCTTAGTTGTTCGACAAGTGCTGCCAGACCGCGCAGCGGTACACCCAGCCAAGCGGGGCGGTTGGCGGCTTCATAGGCAATTTCGTAGGCGGTCTTTTCGAGCACGAACAGATCGACCGCCGCCGCAGCGCCGTTAGCCTGTTTCCATTCGTGAGGAAGATCCAGGGTGGCCTGCCAGTAGGCATTCAGAAATACCTGGCGCCCTCTAAGCAGGTACTGCTCTACCACATCGTGGCTAGCGCGCGTGTGGGTATCCGCGCTTTCGCTGCCACCGGACTGAGCCTCTTCAATCTTGGCATAGGCGTAGTCGAAGGAGCGCAGCATGCCGGCCACATCACGCAGCGGGCTATCCTTGGCGCGCCGCTCTTCAAGGGGGCGGGCAGGCTCGCCTTCAAAGTCGATGATATAGGCATCGTCATGGGCAACCAGTACCTGGCCAAGATGCAGATCGCCGTGGATACGTGTGATGAGGCTACCCTCGGCAAGGTCCGCCATATATTCAATGGAGGTCAGAAGGGTATCGCGCTGCGCCAGAACGCTTGCGGCAATCTGCTGTTCGGCTTCATCGGCAGCGCCAATGTGGCGTTCAAGTAGCTCAAGCGCTTCTTCAACACGCTGAGTTACACGCTGTTTCCAGTGCGCGACATGGCTGGAGTCGGCTACCTCGGTCATGAACGCCGGTTCATTGCTGGGCATTGCCAGCACCATATGCAGCTCGCCCAGCCGCTGCCCCAGCGTGGCGGCAAACGCTTCCAGCTCTTCGAATGCACCGTAATGGGATTCATCGCGAGCAAACTCGCGGCCCTGATGATCATCCGCCAGCGCTTCACGAATGGCGCGCTCAAGTGTCGCGCGGGTCCATGACCAGGCATCGCCCTGGTTATCGATAAAGCCCTGCAGAATCATCAGCGTCTGCGGTGTGCCCTGTTCATCGATCTGAGTTACTTCGCCAAGCAGCGGCGCGGTGTTGATAAAGCCCCGCTCGGTCAGGTAACGGCCGATCTCGGCTTCCGGGTGAACGCCGGACTCCAGGCGACGAAACAGCTTGAGCACCAGTTGATGATTGATCACCACTGAGCTATTGGACTGCTCGGCGCCCTGCTGGGCAATCTCCGGGTGCTCGGGCAGCGAAAGCTCGATAAGCTCCGGCGTCGGCAGGAAGTGGATAGCGCCTTTCGAGCTTGGCAGCACGATTGCCTGCCGCAGGGCGTCAAGAACGGCCAGCGTAAACGCATCCAGGGTGAACGCATCGGTAAGCAGGCCAACTTCATGGAAGCGACGTACCCGGGCCATGGCAAGCTGTTGGGCAAGAGGGCTGCTTTGCTCATCCTCACCCAGGAATGCCAGGGGTAACTGGTAACGCTCGCTGCCTTGGGCATGGGTGATTTCCAGCTCGCTGAATAGCAGGGTATGGCCGCTGTGCTCAAGGCTTGCCAGCGAGTTCAGGTGGATATCCTCGATACGTGCCTGCTTGGACGCGAACCAGCGCCGCTTGGGCAAGTAATGGGGCAGCGTTTCATGTTCAAGCAGTTGCCTTGATGAACCTGCAAAAATCTCCTCAAGGCGCTTTTTGATAATCAAGGTGACGTAATCCGGCATCGGCTCGGGTACCGGCGTATGCCACTCGGGCATGGCGGTTGCCGGGGCCAGCAGGAACCAGAAAAAACCGTAGGGTGGGAGCGTCAGCAGGTAAGGTAGGCTGCCCACCGGCGGAAAGGCACTGCCGCCGACCATTTCTACGGGCACTTGGCCTGCGAACGCCGAAAGATCCAGCTCCACCGCTTGGGCGGTGCTGGCGACGTTCGCCACGCAGAGCAGTGTTTCCGTCTCGCCATTGTCGAGGGTCATCTCGCGCAGGTAAGCCAGAATATGCCGGTTGGCTGGGTAGAGTGGCCGCATGGTGCCGCGGCTGAAGGCGCGGTGCTGACTGCGCACGACGAGCAGCCGGCGCTGGTTATTGAGCAGTGAGTGCGGATCGCGCACTTGCGCCTCGACATTGACGGTCTGATAGCCATACAGCGGGTCCATGACCGGTGGCAGAACCAAGCTCGCCGGATCGGCACGCGAGAAGCCCCCATTACGGTCGACCGACCACTGCATAGGAGTGCGTACACCGTCACGGTCGCCAAGGTAAATATTGTCGCCCATGCCGATCTCGTCGCCGTAATACAGCACCGGCGTGCCCGGCATGGAAAGCAGTAGGCTATTGAGCAGTTCAACACGCCGCCGGTCACGCTCCAATAGCGGCGCCAGGCGTCGACGAATACCCAGGTTAATGCGTGCCCGACGATCCGCCGCGTAATGGTTCCACAGATAGTCGCGTTCCTTGTCGGTGACCATTTCAAGCGTCAGCTCGTCATGGTTACGTAAAAAGATCGCCCACTGACAGGTGGCGGGAATTTCCGGCGTCTGGCGCAGAATATCGGTGATCGGGAAGCGGTCTTCCTGGGCGAGTGCCATGTACATGCGCGGCATCAGGGGGAAGTGGAATGCCATGTGGCACTCGTCGCCATCGCCGAAGTAGGGCCGGGTATCTTCAGGCCACTGGTTGGCTTCGGCAAGCAGCATGCGGTCGGGGTAGCGCTCGTCGAGCACCGCACGGATCTTCTTGAGCACCACGTGGGTTTCGGGCAGGTTTTCGTTGTTGGTGCCTTCGCGCTCGACCAGGTAGGGAATCGCATCCAGACGCAGACCATCCACGCCCATATCGAGCCAGTACTCCATGACCTTGATGATTTCATCAAGCACGACGGGGTTATCAAAGTTGAGATCCGGCTGGTGGGAGTAGAAACGGTGCCAGAAATAAGCGCCAGCCACCGGGTCCCAGGTCCAGTTGGAGGATTCGGTATCCAGGAAGATGATGCGCGTGCCGGTGTACGCCTGGTCGGTATCTGACCAAACATAAAAGTCCCTTTCTGGCGACCCTGCAGGGGCATGTCTGGCGCGTTGAAACCATTCGTGCTGGTCGGAGGTGTGGTTGATGACCAGCTCGGTAATCACGCGCAGCCCGCGCTGGTGTGCCTCCTTGATGAAGCGCTTGGCATCCTCCAGCGTGCCGTAGTCGGGGCTGACACCGGTGTATTCGGCAATATCATAGCCGTCATCGCGACGCGGTGACGGGTAGAAGGGCAATATCCAGATCGTGTTCACGCCGAGGCTTACGATATAGTCGAGCTTCTGGATCAGGCCTTCAAAATCGCCGATGCCATCGTCGTTGGCATCAAAGAACGACTTCACATGTACCTGGTAAATCACCGCGTCCTTGTACCAGAGCGGATCATCCAGAAAATTCAGGGCCTCGACAGCGTGTGTTTCACTGCTGGCATCCATCATGGGCTTGCTCTCCCTGCTTTGATCGGTGTAAACGAATCAACCGGCGCCTTCATGAACGGCTCACCGTTGAGCACACTACAAATACATTGCCTAACTTTTAATGAACTGGATGAAGGCGCCAGATGGCGAACGGCATGACGGCAGGGTCGAGCCGCACCGATTGCCATTGGCCTTGCCACGTCCAGCGTCTGCCACTCATCAGGTCCTCCACGTGCAACGCTGCCTCTTCGGGTAGGCCGAACAGTGCCAAAGGCAACTCGAACGTGCCTTCCTGAGGTTCGAAAGGGTCAAGATTAACGGCGACAAGAATGACGTTATCGAGCGACTCGGTGGCCTTGGTAAAGAGCAGCAAACGGTCGTTGTGTACCGTGTGGAAGGTCACGCCCAGGTGGGTATGCAGTGCCGGGTTTTCGCGCCGAAGCCGGTTAAGCTGGGTAATTTCGTAGACGATATTGCCGGGGGCGCTGTAATCACGCGGACGAATCTCGTATTTTTCAGAGTCGAGATACTCCTCCTTGCCCGGCACCGGCGCGCCTTCACAAAGCTCAAACCCTGAGTACATGCCCCATAAGCCTGAGCCCATCGTGGCAAGTGCTGCGCGAATCAGAAAACCGGCCCGCCCGGAAGACTGCAGAAAGTAGGGGTTGATATCCGGCGTGTTGACGAAGAAGTTCGGCCGGTAACCATCGCGCAGCGGCGCCTCGTTCAACTGGGTGAAATATTCTGTCAGCTCAGCCTTGGTATGGCGCCAGGTAAAATAGGTATAGCTCTGGGTAAACCCCAGCTTGCCCAGGCGCAGCATCATGGGTGGGCGCGTGAAGGCTTCGGCCAGAAAAATCACATCAGGATCCCGCCTGCGAATATCACCGATCAGCCACTCCCAGAAGGGTAGCGGCTTGGTATGCGGGTTATCGACACGAAAGATTTTCACGCCTTCATCGACCCAGCCCTGAACCACATCGCGCAGTTCAGTCCACAGTTCAGGCACAGCATCCTGGGCGTAGAAATCGACGTTGACGATATCCTGGTACTTCTTGGGCGGATTCTCGGCGTAGCGGATCGAACCGTCGGGCCGCCAGGAGAACCAGCCGGGGTGCTCCCTGAGCCACGGGTGATCTGGCGAGCACTGGATGGCGAAATCAAGCGCTATTTCCAGGCCATGCTCGCCTGCCACGCGCACCAGCTCGCAAAAATCCTCGCGGGTACCCAGCTCTGGGTGAATGGCCTCGTGCCCACCTTCATCGCTGCCTATCGCGTAGGGGCTGCCGGGATCTTCTGGCCCGGCATCCAGGCTATTGTTGGGCCCTTTGCGATGCTTGCGGCCAATCGGGTGAATGGGCGGGAAATAGAGTACGTCAAAACCCATGTCGCGGATGATGGGGAGCCGCCTGTGAACATCCTTGAATGTGCCGTGACGGTTGGGGTCGTCGGTTTCCGAGCGGGGGAATAGCTCATACCAGCTGGCAAAGCGTGCCTTGAGCCTTTCCACATCTAAAGGATAGCTAACATCGCTTTGCGTGAGGTGCGGGCGTGAGTCCGCTTCGTGCATCAACTGTGCCGTGTCGCTATCCAGCAGCAGCGCAACACGTTCGCTCCCCTGAGGAGCCAGCTGAAACTGTTCATGAAGAGCAGCCAGTGCCTCGTTTAGCGCTGCATTGTTGTTTTCAGAAGCGCGCTCAGCGGCGCGTTCGATCAGTTGCCGGCCCTCTTCGAGTTCGAGGCTGATGGGAACGCCTGCCTGATGCTTCTTGGAAAGCTCATAGCGGTAGGTCGCGTAAATATCCCACCAGGCTTCGATCGTAAACGTGTGGCGGCCCACGCGCGTCGGGGTGAAGCTGCCTTCCCAGACATCCAGCCCCACAGGCTTGGCTGGCTGCATGGGCACGCGCTGCTCACGCCCCTCGTCATCTTGCCAGCACACGGCTGCCGCCAGCACATCGTGGCCGTCAGCGAAAATGGTCGCCTTGACCTGCACCGGCTCGTTAACCACTGCCTTGGCCGCGAAACGTCCGTGGTCAAGGGCGGGCATGACGGATTCAATTGCAATGCGCGGCGCCTGAACCGCTGCGAGAACAGAGTTCTCTTCCTGCTCGTATGCCGGAAGGGAGCGTGAGTCTGGGGTGACAGATGAACTCATTGCATGCATCTCCTTGCAGCGCGGAAATGCCAATGGGCATCTCCGCACTACCTCGTGGCTAGGTGACGGCGTTATCGGGCTGCTGAACCAGCTCCAGCAAGGCCAGCGAACGGCCTTCCATTACATGTTGCTCTCCAAAAGAGCGTTGGCCAAAAGCACGCTGGCCATCAGCATCGTCCTCGGTGGACCAACTGGTATCTAGGCGGCATAGCCAGCCCCCGCCGCTAGGGGCTTCGGGTAAGTGAAACGCCACCGAGTCGTGGTGAGCATTAAAAATCAGCAGTAGGGTAACGTCGGCACCGGCACGGCGAATGCCGCTGGGCTGGGCACGTCCGTCCAGCATCAATCCCAGCGTTCGGGCGTCGGAATCCTCCCAACGCTCAACGCTCATTTCATTGCCGTCCGGAGCCAGCCAAGTCACTTCCTTGAGCCCCATTTCCTCGTTGTATTCACCCGAGAGGAAGCGTCCGCGCCGCAGGATGGGGTAGCGCAGCCGCAGCGCCGTCACTCGGCGCACGTACTCGATCATGGCGTGGGCGTTACCGTCGAGGTTCCAGTCCAGCCAACTGATCTCGTTGTCCTGACAGTAAGCGTTATTGTTGCCCTGCTGGGTGCGCAGCAGTTCGTCGCCCGCCAGCAGCATGGGCGTGCCCTGGGAAAACAGCGTAGTGGCGATAAAGTTACGGATCTGGCGTAACCTTATCGCCTGAATCTCGTCATTATCGCTATGGCCCTCTTCGCCGTGGTTCCACGACAGGTTGTTGCTGTGGCCATCCTGGTTATTCTCGCCGTTGGCCTCGTTATGCTTATCGTTGTAGGCCACCAGATCAAACAGGGTATAGCCGTCGTGGGCCGTAACGAAGTTGACCGAGGCAAACGGTCGCCGGCCGCGGCGCTTGAAGAAATCCGCCGAGCCCATGAGCCGTGTGGCAAGCTCTGGAAGCTTGCCCTCGTCGCCGCGCCAGAAAGAACGCACAGTATCGCGGTAGCGGTCGTTCCACTCCGCCCAGCCCGGCGGGAAGCCTCCCACCTGATAGCCGCCGGGGCCGCAGTCCCAAGGCTCGGCAATCAGTTTGACCTGACTCAGGACAGGATCCTGGCGGCAGGAGTCGAGAAAGCCACCGCCTTCGTCGAAGCCATGAGGCTCGCGCCCGAGGATGGTCGCCAGATCGAAACGGAAGCCGTCAACGCGCATTTCGGTCGCCCAGTAACGCAGAGAGTCGGTGACCATTTGCAGAACGCGCTGATGGCTCAGGTTCAGGGTGTTGCCGGTGCCTGTGTCGTCGATGTAGTAGCGCGGCTCGTCCGGCATCAGGCGGTAGTAGGAGGCGTTGTCGATCCCCTTGAGGGAGAGCGTCGGGCCGAGCTCGTTACCTTCAGCCGTGTGGTTGTAGACCACGTCAAGAATGACTTCCAGGCCTGCAGCATGATAGCGCGCGACCATCTCCTTGAATTCGTTGACGTTGTCGCCGGATAAATAGCGCGAATGAGGGGCGAAGAAACCCAGGGTGTTGTAGCCCCAGTAGTTGTGTAGCCCCTGCTCTTGCAGGTGCTGATCGTCGGCAAACGCGTGAATGGGTAAAAGCTCAACCGACGACACACCCAGCGAGCGGATGTAGTCGACCACATCGTTGACCATCAGCCCGGCGAAGGTGCCGCGTAACGCTTCAGGTACCGACGGATGGCGCATGGTATAACCGCGAACATGGGTTTCGTAGACAATCGTCTTATCCCAGGGGAGCTGTACTCCACGGGCGCGCCCCCAGGTAAAGGCCGGATCGACTACTTTGCACTTCGGCATGAACGCTGCACTGTCACGTTCATCGAAACTCAGGTCGCCATCCGGATGGCCTATGGTGTAACCGAATAGCGCCTCGTCCCACTTGATCTCGCCCACGATCTGTTTGGCGTAAGGGTCGAGCAGCAGCTTGTTGGGGTTGAAGCGGTGGCCCTCTTCGGGTGCGTAAGGTCCATATACACGGTAGCCGTAGAGCTGACCAGGTCGCACGTCAGGCAGGTAGCCGTGCCACACTTCGTCGGTATACTCGGGGAGTTCGATGCGTTCCAGCTCATGCTCGCCCGTTTCATCAAACAGGCACAGCTCGACCCGAGTAGCATGCGCCGAAAATAGCGCGAAATTCACCCCCAGGCCATCCCAGTTGGCGCCCAGAGGAAACGACCATCCTTCATGCACGCGTGAGCGCCGCATGACGCTGGAGGCTTCATCGGTCGCAACGGAGTCATCGCCGTCCCGCGTGGTTTGGCTTGTCTGCATCTCATTCATCCTTGAGCCTTTTGAGTGCTCTTATGCGTGGTCGCTTTACTTCCGATCGCTTGGTTTCTTCGCTTTGGTCGCGGTTTTCTTGGTCACTGTTTTAGTAGGCTCGGACTTTCCTGATCCGGCCGTCTTTTTGGGCTGAGCGCGTGTTGATTTTTTAGCCGGTGGAGGGGCGTCAGCCTCGTCAGTAGCGGTTAGCGCCTCGCTGCTGCGGCGCGGGCGCTGGGCGCGTTTTACGGTGGCCGACTCTTCCGGCATTGGCTCCATTGAGCCGGCTGCCTCGTCGGGTGTAGGTTCCTGGGGCGGGTGGCCACGGTCCTGGACAGGCACGTCCTGCACAGGCACGTCCTGGCCTACCGTTATATCGTCGCGAAAGGGGGCTTCATCGAATGACAGATCGCCATCGGGATCCTCAAGCGGTAGACGGTTCTCCTGAATGCCCATTTCATCCTCTTCCAGAGGCAGGTCATCCTCTAAAATGGGCGCTTCGTCGATGGGTTCGCCCACTTCGTCAAGCTCGGCTTCGTTGCCTGCCGCCTGCTCGGCAGCCACTATCTTGATCGCTCTGTCCCAGTGTTTTTGCTGCTGCCCTTCGGGGCGCCCTTCAGCTTCCCAAATGCTGTAGGCCAATTGACGTACGCGTTCTTCGTCAGTCATCTCAGCTCTCCCTATGCCTATTTCGATAATTCACTGTGTTGATGGAAGGGCGGGGCTTCAGTGCTGCTGTCCGTGTGGTCAGCGTGCAGGAAAACTCCCACGGGTAGCTCAGCAAGCAGGCTGGCAACAGAAATGCCGGCGCTGCCTGCTTCCAGGGTTGCCTCGGTTAAAACGCTTTGCCAGCAACCTGGGGCCGGTTGCAGGCACGTATCCTCCCAGTGCTCTTGTGGAATATGCGGTCTGTCGGTGTTATCCAGCAGGTTGGCGGTGAGTCGAGGGACTACCACCAGTAATTGATAGCCGGTATAGCGGCGGGTAAAGGCCACCACGTGATTGGCACGTTCGCCGTCTGCCATAAGCGGGTGGTAGTCGCCGTGGGCGAACAGCCGCGGATGGCGGTGGCGAAGCTCGAGCAACCGGGCAATCAGTGCTTGTTTTACTCGCCCATCACGCCAGGTGCGCAGGGCGGCTGTAGGTGGCAGCGCCTGATCAAGCCCTGCTTGTCGTAAGCCATAGTCGACTGGGCGGCGGTTATCCGGATCTACCAGGCTGTAGTCCCAGAACTCACTTCCCTGATAAAGATCCGGCACGCCGGGTACGGTTAGGCGCAGTGCCGTTTGTACCAGGCTGTTAATGGCGCCCGGAAGGTCAAGTGTGCGTGCGGTAGCAACAATCGAATCGCGCAGGGGCGCTGTGCTCAGCAACCCTTCTAAAAATGTGCGGCAGGCCGATTCGTAAGCCTCGTCGGGCCACAGCCAGTGGCTGCGCAGTTTGGCTTCGCGCAGGGCTTTTAATTGCCATTCGGCGAGTCGCTGGTTGAAGTGCTCAAGCGCCTCATCGTCCTGCGGATCGAGCGTCGGCGACCAGGCGCCTAGCAAAATCTGATAGAGGATCAGCTCATCGCCCGGTGAAGGCGCAAGCCCCTCGGGTAGCGACTGGCGTAGCGGTGCGGCTATTTTCCGCCAACGCTCTACCTGGCTTGTAAACATCACCACGTGCTCGCTCAGCGCGGCCAGCCGGGAGCGCACATCTTCGCCTCGCTTGTGGTCGTGGGTAGCGGTGGTCACCATTGAGCCTGGGAAGTCGCGGGCACGCCGGGCGTTGGCCTGATGGAAGTGCTCGGCGGAGTGACTAAAGTGCTCACCGTCAAAGCCCACATCGTTACGCGAAATCAGTACCGCGCTGCGATATCCGGCGGTATCTTCCACCGCCTTGGCGGCCACCGGCGAGGTCAGCTGTTGAAAACGGGTAATCGCGCGCTGACGCAGCTGGCGCTCGTTATCCTTGGCGCAATCACTCGGTGCCTCACCGCCTAGCCAGCGCTCAAGCGCTTCAAGAACGCCAATGTCCGGCGGGTTAAGCGCTTGGCGTGCACCCTGCATTGCCTGGGTAAAGAAGGGTTGATCAGCATCGGGGCGGCCGGTGTCATCGGCATAAGTGCGGTAGATAGGGAAGTGGACAATCAACGCTTCCAAGGCGCGGCGAATCGCGGCCAGCGTAATATCACGGCTGCTTAATTGAGCACGCGCGACAGCATGCAGGGCACGGGCGCAGGCCGAAAATTCGCTGGCCAGCAAGGAAGCAAGTATCTCGCGTCTGGCCAGGCGCACTTCGGCAGAAAAATCAGGATTACGACCACTGACTTCATGCCATAGTTGGCGTAGGGGAGCGGCGCTTGCGGGGTCGTGCTGTATTCCCGAGACCTCGTTCATGAATTCATAGCCGCTGGTGCCATCTACGCCCCAGTCAGTATGCAGCGTCTCTCCATCGCCCAGAATCTTTTCTACATACAAGGTGACATTGCGCGGCGCATCTGCCGGGCGTTTTTCCTCTAGCGCATCCAGGTGCTGGCGCAGGCGCAGGCAGTAACCCCGCGGGTCGGCCAGCCCATCAACGTGGTCTATTCGCAGGCCGTCGACCCAGCCTTCCTCGACCAGACGTAATGGCAGGGCGTGTACGGCCTCAAAGACTTTTGGGTCTTCAATGCGTAGCCCGCCCAGTTCGGTCACGTCGAAAAAACGCCGCCAGTTAATCTCATCAGATGCGGTGCGCCACCATGCCAAGCGGTAGTGCTGACGTTCCAGCAAGGCATGAAGCCTAGTAGCAGCATTATTACTTGCACCATTGAACAGTTTCATGACGGCGCTGAGCGACGCCTGGGCCGCGGGTGATTCCAGCACCTTGTTTAACTGGCGACGCGCATCCTGGGTAGACGTGTAAGCGTCTTCGTCTTGCTGTAGGGCTTCAAAAAAAGCCGCTTGCTCATACAGCGCGTTGTGCTCGGAAAAACGCAGTATGTCGCCGTAGTGGCGCGGGTCGATGGGAAAACGGTGCTCGTGATAATCGACGTGAAAGCTTGCCGCCTCGGCGTCGTAGTCCAGCGTCAATTCGCCTGAGTTGAGTACTTCGGCATAGGCGGCGCCAAGAAACGGCACGAGCAGTTTGCCGTTAAGCGTGGGGTCAGCGTTGTTGATATCAGGATGCCAGTCGATATCGAAGAACCCGGCGTAGGGGCTATCGCCACCCCAGGCCAGCACGTCTTGCCACCACAGGTTTTCCGAGCCGCCCACCGCCAGGTGGTTGGGCACAATATCCAGAACCAATCCCATATTGTGGGCGCGCAGCCGGGAAACCAGGCTTTTCAGAGCGGCCTCACCGCCCAGTTCAGAATCGATGCGGGTAGGGTCAACGCCGTCGTAGCCATGTGGGGAGCCCGCGCGCGACGCCTGCAGCGGTGAGGCATAGATATGGCTGATGCCTAAAGCAGCGTAGTAGTCTACCCAGCGTTCGGCGTCTGCCAACGTAAAATCGCGATGAAACTGGAGCCGAAGCGTTGCACGAATCTCATTCATGAGTCGGCCTCCCAAGCAGGGCAGTTTGTGAGGTCGGCTCTTTTAGCTCGCCGCTGCGCGAAAGCGCCAGTGCGCCAAGCCGTTGATGAACTTCATCGGATGCCAGCAGGTCACTGGCATCCGTTGCCCAACGGCGACGCCAGTTGGGGTGTTCCGCCGTGCTGTTGGGCAGGTTGGCCTGCTCTTCAAGCCCCAGAACATCCTCTACCGGCAGTAATACCAAGGGGGCAGAAGTGCCGCCCAGATGGCGGGCACAGGCATCCAGCACCTGCGAGGCGGGAATGTCGGCAGCTTCCAGGGTCTGGGTGGTCGGTTTGCTGCCTAGCAACCCCAGCGTAGTGGCAAGCTTGGCGCGCTCGTGGCGCCGGGCCTGTTGCTCGCTTTCCAGGCTCTGGTCGGCTTTAAACAGACCCAGTCGGTCGCGCCATTCAATATCGCGGCCCGCCCACCAACCCGCCACGGTGGGCAGATCATGGGTCGAGGTGGTGGCCAGCGCATCCGCAGACCACCGGCTAGCGGCAAGATAGTTGCTGTCTTCGTCCTGTTCGAACCACAGCACCTGCATGCCCAATATGCCGCGCGCCGCCAGCTTTTGGCGAAAGCCCGGTGCCACGGTACCAAGGTCCTCGCCAATCACGATGGCGCGATGACGCCAGGACTCCAAAGCCACTAAACGAAGCATGTCGTCGAATGGGTAACGCAGGTAGCCGCCTTCAGTGGCGGGAGCGCCCTGAGGCACCAGCCATAAACGCATCAGGCCGAGTACATGGTCGATACGCAGCCCACCAGCATGCGCAAAGGCACTACGCAGCATATCGATAAAACTACGGAAACCCGAGCGCTTCAGTCCGAATGGCGAGAAGGCGGCCAGCCCCCAGTTTTGCCCCTGGCCGTTAAACAGGTCGGGGGGCGCGCCGATGGAAACGCCTTCCAGCATATCTTCCTGGCGGCTCCACGTTTGGCTACCCGCGGCGTCGGCGCCCACGGCTAAGTCAGCAATTAAGCCTATTGCCATGCCGTTTTCGCGAGTAGCGTACTGGGCGCACGATAGCCCTTCAGCGACTAGCCACTGCAGAAAGACGTGAAAACCTATTTCGTGGGCGCGGGTCTCGGCAAAGCGGGCCACTTCCGGGCTGGCAGGATCGCGAAGGGCTGCCGGCCAGTCACGCCAGTTGCTGGGCCCGAACTCGCGTTGCAGGGCCTCAAAACGGCAGTGATCTTCCAGTAAATCACCCCCCGTCTGACGAAATTTGTGCATTTTCTGGCGCAGGGCTTGAGTAGCTTCATCCTCGCAAGCCATGAAATCATCGTATAGAAAGCGCAGCCAGGAGAGCTTGGCTCGCGCTGCATCCAACCAGTCGAGTAAAGCGTCGGCTTCCAGGCGACGAAGTTCTGCCTGTAGCCCGTTGCGTGCCTGGGCATCGCGAACACGGTCTTCGCCCAATAGCGCCTCCGGCGCGCTATACAGCACATTGTTAAGAAGCCGCGTGGAAGGTGAGTACGGGCTGTAATTATCAGGGTTAGCGCTGAACATGGCGTGTGTGGGGCTAATGGCCAGCGCATCTGCGCCAAGCGTTGCCGCCGGGGCGATAAAGTTCTCCAGCGCCAGGATATCTCCGATACCCCCATCGCCCGTGCGGCGTAGGGCATAAAGCTGGGCGGCCAGACCCCATAATCGGGGCGTGGATTCACCGCTGGCCCCATTAGGGAAGAAACACCGCTGCGGCGCGACGGCCAGGGTCAATTGGGTATCGGCAATGTGCAGCTGGTGATAGCCGATTTCTTCAATGCCGGGCAGCGTGCCGTCGCGGTCGAGCGTGCCCTCTACGCGGCTGCCTTGCTCAAGCATCAATACAAATGCCGTGCCGGGAGCCAGTGGCGATGGCAACGTGATCGGCGTCTCAAGATCAGCGGTGATCAGCGGTGGCCACTCGGCCGGGCTTTCCGGTGCGTTCAGGCGTTTCAGACGCACCAAGCTTTCATCCAATGCCGCTTCACTCTCGTTTGGAAAACCGAGTATTTCCAGCAGGGTGCGCTGAACCGACTCAGACAGCTGACACGGTTCGCCGTCGCTATTTTCCCATTCAAGCAATAATCCGGCCGCTTCAGCGAGCTGGGTAAGTTTATGGTTCATCGGCTTGCCTCACTGTTACCCGGCCCATCCAACAGCCACACGGCAGCAGCCCCCGAGGGCAGGCGGCCACTCTTGGTAGACGCTGCCACTCCTTCACGTGTTTCGTATAAGCACTGCTCAGCGAGCAGCGATTGAGCGTCAGAATTGGTTACGGCAACCGGCTGATGGCTCAGATTGAGCGCTATTACCAGCTGGTAGCCGTCATTCATCTGCCAGCGGGCCAGCACGGCCTTATCGCCGATGGGGTTAGCCCCTAAGGCCCACGCGCCTTGAAGGCGCGGAACGATATGCTGATGGCGGAGGGCCAAAAGCGTGCGATAGCGTTCCAGACAAGCCGTATGGGAAGCCGTTTCGCGGGCGTCAAAGTCGGGAATTGACGCCTCGAAGGTGCTCAGGGCATTAGGGTCCGGTATGCGTTCGCGGGCCTTTTCATCTTGAAATGCGTTGAAGTCGGCAAACTCAGCCCGGCGTCCTGCGCGAACCGCCTGGGCGAGTTCTTCGTTATGCTCAGTGAAAAATAAAAAGGGCTGATTGGCCTCCCACTCTTCGCCCATGAACAGCAAGGGCACCATGGGTGAAAGCAGCAGTAGCGTCGTGGCGGCTGCTAGGGCGTCGGGGTCTGCAAGATGGCTTAGCCGCTCACCAAGAGCGCGGTTACCGGTCTGGTCATGGTTTTGCAGAAACGCCACAAAGGCTGTTGGAGGCAAATGAGCGCTAGACTCGCCGCGGGTATGGCCATGGCGTGTCTGCGCGCCCTGATAGATAAACCCTTCGCTTAAACAGCGTGCCAGCCGGGCCGTGGCATCGTCGACAAAATCGCTGTAGTAGCCCTCGGTTTCACCGGTTAGGAGGACATGAATCACGTTGTGCCAGTCGTCATTCCACTGGGCATTGAACTGCTCAGTATTGAGCAGGCTGGCGGTGTTGCCTTCGTTTTCAAGCACTAGATGAACATGCCGCTCAGGGGCTATCCGGGTGCGTGCGGTTTGTGCCAGCTCGACCAGAAAGTCCTGTTCGCTGATGGCATGCACGGCATCGAAACGCAGGCCATCCAGACGGTACTCCTCAAGCCACATCAAGGCGTTGTCGATAAAGTAGCGGCGCACCTGAGGCTTTCGAAAGTCGATGGCGGGGCCCCAAGGCGTGGCGATATCGTCACGAAAAAACGTGCTGGCATAGCTTGCCAGGTAGTTACCATCAGGGCCGAAGTGGTTATACACCACGTCAAGAAATACCATCAGGCCCAGCCCATGGGCTTCATCGATCAGGGCTTTCAGTTCATCCGGGCTGCCGTAGGAGGCTTCCACTGCGTAGGGCAGCACGCCGTCATAGCCCCAGTTACGCGCGCCGGGGAACTCCGAGACCGGCATTAGCTCGATGGCGGTAATACCCAGCTCAGCAAGGTAGGGAAGGCGTTGATGAACGCCCTCGAAGCCACCCAGCGTGCCAACATGCAGCTCGTAAAGCACCGTTTCATGCCAGGGGCGCCCTTGCCAGCCTTGATTGCGCCACTGGTAATGGTTTGGGTCAATCACTTCGCTAGGCCCGTCGATATCACCAGCCTGAGCGCGGGCAGCAGGGTCAGGTATCAGGCTGCCCTGATCGTCGCCATCACCGAAAACACGGTATCGGTAACGAGCGCCGTGGCCGCAGGCAAGCTCGGCAGAGAGATACCCGTCATCGACCTTTACCATGGTGGCGCTTGGCAGGTCTTCGACTTCGACATCGACCCGGCGCGCGTCCGGCGCCCAGAGTACAAACCGGGTGACTCCTTCCTCGACCACCTGGGCGCCCCATGTGGGCTGAAAAACCGTTTCTCGAAACTGAGTCCTGTCAGACATTCCTTGCCGACTCCTTCAGTGAGATAGCGCTGTTTTATGTCCTGCTTGTAAAGTGTCCGCCTGTTCAAGTGCCTGCTGGTAAAGCTTGCTGTAGGGCACGATGGATTGCTTCCAATGGTAGCGTCCCGTCATGGCGGCGCCGCGCATGGCGTTGAACAGGTCAGTCGACTTATGGACTGCAAAAGCGCGTTGAATCGCTCGCATGTAGCTGCCGAACTGCATGTCGTCGAAAAGAAAACCGGTTACACCATCCTCAATCGTATCGGCAAGCCCGCCGGTGCGGTGGGCGATGGGAAGCGAGCCAAAGCGCTGAGCATACATCTGGCTTAATCCGCAGGGCTCAAAGCGCGACGGCATCAGCAGGAAGTCGCTTCCAGCAAACAGGCAGCGCGCCTGGTATTCGTCAAAACCAATGTAAGCAGCGATAGCGCCTTGAAAACGCATGGCCAGCTCACGCAATGCTTCCTCAACATCCCACTCGCCGCTGCCCATAAACACGATCTGACCACCAGCATCGACAATCGCCTTGGCGGCCTTGATGGTCAGGTCGAGCCCTTTCTGATGAACAAGCCGTGATATCACCACGAACAGTGGGCCTTGGCTCGGCAACAGGCCGAAATGACGGCGGACATGATCGGCATTGGCGCGTTTACCACGCCAGTCGTTGGAGGAGAAGGCCTGAATCAGGTGGCTATCCGTACGCGGGTCCCAAGAGTCATCGATACCGTTGGGGATACCGCTCAGAAGTCCCTGGTCGGCTTTGCAGCGCAGCAGGCCATCAAGACCACAGCCGAATTTAGGCGTAGTGATCTCTTGGGCGTAGGTAGCACTGACCGTCGTGACATGCGAGGCATAGACGATACCTGCCTTCATAAACGAAAGGTCGCCGTAGTACTCGACACCTTCGATATGAAACGCCTCATCGGGGATGCCGAGCGCTTTCAAGCGCGAGGCATTGAAGATGCCTTGATATGCCAGGTTGTGAATCGTGAATACGCTTGGAATGGACTGCCCTTGCCAGTGCATATAGGCCGGCGCCAAACCGCACGCCCAATCATTGAGGTGCAATAGCTGGGGCTGCCAATCGAGATTTGCCTCGCCAAGGGCGATATCGGCCGCTGCCCGGGAGAGTCTGGCAAAGCGGATATCGTTATCCTGCCAGCCTTTATCCTGACCATCGCCATAGCCGCTGGAGCCCATTCCGTAGGGCGTGCCTTCGCGGTCATAAAGCTCGGGGCAGAGCAATACATACAGAATCAGCCCATCCTGGCAGGTGATCTTGCCTATATCACACGCAGGCAAATCGGCGAAGGCGGGCAGGTGGCCTACAGGAATAATGTCATACTCGGATTCAAGTATCTCCCGATAGGCAGGAATCAGCACACGCACATCGTGATGCACCGATAGCGCCCTGGGTAAAGCCGATGAAACATCACCCAATCCACCGACTTTAACGAAATCGGTAATCTCGGTGGTTACAAACAAAATGCGTTGTGGAGAGTCTGGTTTAACTTTATCGTTTTTAGCGATTTTAGTATTATTAAGATCCTTAGTAATACTGTGATCAGGACAATAGTCAGAAATTACTTGATGAGAGATATAAGAAGTTTTGACGGCGGTTAACTTCAAGTGCCTATCAACTTCTTTTTGACTCTCGTCCGGTTCGCTTGTATCGGTAGTAACCTCGCCCAAAGCCACTCCGCCCATGTTCAACCTCCCTGGATTATCATGGTTAATAACGCTTAACTAGGGAAGCTCTGAAAAAGTCACTGCCATCAGCGATAATACGGCTATCGTCAACTGCATAGGATTCAGTGCTGCCATGGATCAAATCACCTTCTCAGAAGCCGAGTACCAGAACAAGAAGCGAAAGACCCGCCGCGAACTCTTTCTGGAGCGGATGGACAAGCTGATCCCCTGGACGCAGTTGGAGAAGAAGGTAGCCCGTTATTACCCCAAGGGCGAGAGCGGGCGGCCTCCGTATCAACTGTCTGCCATGCTCCGCGTCCATTGCATGCAATTGTTTTACAACCTGAGCGATCCGGCCATGGAAGACGCCCTCTACGAGATCGAGTCCATGCGCCAATTCGCCGGTTTGAAACTGGACCGATTGCCGGACGAAACCACGATTCTCAAGTTTCGCCATTTTCTGGAACGCCACGGCCTTGGCAAGGTGCTGTTCCAAGAAGTGAACAACCACCTGGAGAAAAATGGCCTGATGCTGCGCGAAGGGAGCATTGTCGATGCCACTATCATTTCTGCGCCTAGTTCCACCAAAAACAAAAAAGGCGAGCGCGATCCGCAAATGCACCAAACTAAAAAAGGTAGCTCTTGGCACTTTGGCATGAAAATGCACATAGGTGTCGACGATAAGCTTGGGTTGATTCACAGCATTGAGACCACGGCTGCCAATGTCCATGACATTGTGCCTGCCGATAAGCTCCTTCACGGTGAAGAGCAACGCGTCTTCGGTGATGCCGGTTACCTTGGTATTCAAAAACGAGACGAGCACAAGCACCGCAACGATGTCTCTTGGTATATTGCCAAACGGCCTGGCACCCGCAAGCAGCTAGATGCCAGGCGACAGAAAGTCGAAAAAATCAAAGCCAGTATCCGTGCCAAGGTGGAGCACCCCTTTCGGTACATCAAACAAGTTTTTGGTTATGGCAAGGCTCGCTATCGTGGACTGGCCAAAAACACTCAGCGCCTGCACTTGCTGGCGGCGTTCAGCAACCTGCTGATCAGTGAGAAATACCTATGGGAATAGGGCGATTGCGCCCGTTTTCCGCTCAATGAGCGGGAAACGGGCAAAAATACACAAAGAACGGGAGAAGAATGTCTGAATTTTCGATTTTTTCTCGGCTCAAGTGAGCGGTGATGAATATCGGCAGTTATTCAGACCTTCCCTAGATCACTCAGCTTTTCGATGACTTCCCTGTCTATCCTTCGAAACCCCTGACAACAGGCCTCGCAGTGGAAATCTTTATCAAACTACTTTAGTCGAAAAAGCATACGTTGGAGGCATGGCGCTCAACCATAACCTATATCAACTGATGTTTTAGATAATGGTTAAATGGCCTGGATAACGTTTTTAAACGGCCGATTGAATCTAATAAGCTATTATAATGTATGGCGTTTAATATCGATGTTAATGATAGTTAAAATTTTTGATCGGAGTCTGGGTTATCTATTTCTATATTTGTTAAGGAGTTTTAGGGCTTTGTTTTTAATTTATCTTAAAAAGTTTGTTAATTGTTAAGTTTGATCGATAAAGCGTTATATCGTTAAAAACCGAAAGAAGAACAACCCGCTCTGAGGGATTAACAAACCAGAGAGAGAGCTTGCATCACCGTCTTTTGTTAGGCGTTGAGCGCAGTCTTTCATTTTGGCCAATGGAGCCTGTGGCCTTATGCCGACAGGGAGAGAAAGAACAGAATCAGTGGAGGCGAGAGCAGCGAAAGAATAAACCCGCTAACTACCGCAATGGGCACGCAGGCGACGCCGCCGTGCTGTTGAATCACAGGCAGCGTAAAGTCCATTGACGTCGCGCCGCCATAGCCGATGGCAAGGGCGGTGTGTCGATGAATCACCAGCGGAATCAAAATAAACGCCAAGAGCTCACGAGTAAGGTCGTTAAAAAACGCCACGCCGCCCATTAGCGGCCCTAGCTGGTCACCAATTAAAATGGCCGACAGCGAATACCAGCCAAAGCCCGAGGCCATGGCGAGTCCTTCGTTCCAGCTAAGCGAGAGCAAAGGCGCTGCAGCCAACCCCGCCAAAAGAGAGCTAACGGCCAGTGTGACCGCGATAGCAAGCCCTAGCCGATTGAGCAGAATTTGCTTCAGCGGCATGCCGGAATTACGTAGCTGACAGCCAATTAGCACCAATAACGCATACAACACCCACTCGGCCATAAGGTCAGCGGTGGTAAACAGCGCTTCACCTAGAAAGGGGCCCAGCAGAAGGCCTGTTATAACGCCGCCCGCTACTACGGCTAGCAAAAGTAGCGAACCCTGCATGGCGGCAAGCTTGCTAGTTGGAGCATTTTTAACCACCGGTGAATTGCCCGCTTTTAATGCGACCCGACGAGACAGCCACCACAGAGCTCCCAGGTTAAACACCGTAGTAATGCTAAACAGCAGTAATGCATTGCCTCCTAAGCGTGAAAGCTGGCTTGCCAGATTCTCAAGCCCGGCCAGGCTAATCCCCATAAAGAGCAAAATGAGATAAACCGAGCCGCTAACGGCCCGGTTGATAAGTTGCTGCAAATGGTGAGAGCGAACGCGTATTAAATAACCCACTACGAGGGGGAGCAGAACAATCAGTAATCCGGACAGCATCTAGGGTGTGGTGCCCCCTTCGGGAGTAAAGCGGGTAAGCCTAATACGAGTTTGGCGACGTCCTTCTTTTTGATACTCCGCGGAGAGAATCAAACCAGGCCAGTCTGGGTGAAAGTTAATCTCCAAGTGGCGATCAGGCTCCTCTTTATCTATTAAAACCACCTGCTGGGCATCGAATTCACCAGCCGGTACGCTTAACGTGTGGGTTTGGGGGGCGGCATAGTACTGAAAATTCTCATCACGGCCACGGTGGTCCACAAAGTCGAGATCGCAAGGCGCGCTTTGCGTGCAATTCTCATGGCCGGCGCGACGCGATAGATCTACCAGCGCGGCTTGACGGTCTATGGAGAGAATATCCCCTTCATTCAATTGATAGCTATCGCCGACGCCTAGTAGTGAATAACTGCTGCTGTACAGCAGCGAGCGTATTGAGTCATTACTTTCCGAAAAGCGGCTGTACTCCTGTCCGCGCGCAATAGTCACCGAAAAGCTCATGTCGCTTAACCAATGCAGGCCTTCCTGGCTTAGTTTATGGTTAATGGTGGCTCCCGGCCAGCCACGCGTTTCCAGCCGGTATTGGGCTTCGAAAGGCATGAGTTCAGTCAACTCATCGGTTGCTTCTTCGCCCGCGTTTACCTGCAGCGAAAATAGCGACAGGCAGGCGGTGCCTAACAGCGTACTGGCCGATAAAGGAACCATTGAGCCCAAAAAGTGCTTTGAACGGGCTGGTCGCATAGTGACTCTCCTTGTTAGCAAGCGATTGCCCAATAAACCGGGCAGTAGGGTGGTGCGAAAGAGTATTTAATCAATGACCAAGCGGCAGGTTCAGCGCCAGCGCTTAGTCGCTTTGCTCTTTTTCCATGTCTCAATATGTTGGCAAATACGTCTGTCTCGCTTTTCCATAGCCTGACATAACCATATCCGAACGCTATACGCGTCTATCTTAACATCGGTTACGTACTGATTCCTGGCGACAGCCTATTATCTGCCTAAGAAAACGCCGTGCGCCCTCACCAGACGCGTTCGCTACCCAAGGTTTTAAGCGTTTTAGTAGCCTTGGCTGGAGTTAACGATCGTCAGCGTTTCACCTGCCTCAAAGGCGTGCAGATAGGAAATAACCTGGTCAATGGCGTCATTCAGAGGGGTTGGGGCCGCCATATGAGGTGTAACTATCACCCGTGGATGCTGCCAAAGAGGATTTCCAGCAGGCAGCGGCTCTTCGCAAAACACATCTAACAATGCGCCGCGCAGGTGGCCGGGTTGATCGTTATCGCCCAGCGCCTCAAGAAGCGCCTGTTCATCAATCAGGCTACCCCGCCCGGGGTTTATCACGCTGGCGCCCTGGGGCAGTTTGGCCAGCCGTTCAGCGTTAAGAATGCCTTGGGTTGCGGGGGTATCAGGCAAAATAGCGACTACGCTCTGCACCTGGCTAAGCAGCTCATCCAGCCCTTCATCGCCATGCAAACACTGTACGCCTTTAATTGTCTTGGGCGAGCGGCTCCAGCCCAGCACCGGAAAGCCTGCCTGCTGCAGGGCGCTTGCCACATACGCGCCGATAGCACCTAGACCGAGTACACCCACCGGCCAATCGGCTTTATCTACCACGCGTTGTGGCTGCCATTCGGCGCTGGTTTGCTGATCGGCGTAGCAGTCCATGCTGCGGTAAAAGTGCAAAACGCCGTAGAGGACATAGTCGGCCATAAGCTCGCCCATACCCGCATCGCGCAGTTTTACGATGGGAACATCGACGGGCAGCCCTGGTGTGCTGAGCAAATAATCCACCCCGGCGCCCAGGTTGATGATGCCTTTAAGCTGTGTCTGCTCTTTCAAGAGATGCGCAGGTGCCTTCCACACGGCGAGGTAATCAGCATTTTGTCGTGCTTCTTCAGGCGCATCGCTGGTGACGACCGTTGCGTTAGGTAGCGCTTTAGAAAGGGCAGCGCGCCATTGTTCGGCGTCATCGGTATGCACAACAATTTTCATCTTGCCTCCTGGCGTGGTGGGTTTATCTGTTAACTATCATGGGTGAGGTCGACTATAGGCTGCAAGTCGTAACACCACGATAAACCAGTGCGTTTGGCCTACGCTTAAACGAACATCACGGTAAAGGGAAATTACCATGTCCGAGGCTTCGCTTCGTAAGGTGACTCGCCACCGCAGTGGCAAAGGATTTACCTATAGAACAGCGACAGGAAAAACATTACGCGATACGCGCTGGCGCGAGTGGATCGATTCCTTGGCGATCCCGCCCGCCTGGCAGAACGTCGAGATTACTCTCAATCGCCGCCACCATATTTATGCGGTAGGGCGTGATGACGCTGGGCGCAAACAGTACATCTATAACCCCAAATGGCGTGAAGCCCGCGAGGCAAAAAAGTTTGATCGCATCGTCGACTTCGCCCAGCGGCTGACCACTATGCGACGTATAACGGGGCAGCATTTAACGCTTGAAGGCCTGCCCCGGGAAAAGGTATTGGCCTGCATGGTGCGTTTGATCGACAGCGCCTACTTTCGGCCCGGCAGTGAGCGCTATCGACGGGAAAACGAATCCTACGGGTTAACCACCATGCGCTCCAAGCACCTCACCATTGAGGGCGATGAGCTGATTTTTGATTACCAGGGTAAAAGTGGCCAGCATCAGCACCGGGTCGTCGAGGATGCGAAACTCGCCCAGGTGGTCGCCGAGCTTGACGATATTCCGGGTTACGAAATCTTTAAGTACTTTGACGAAGATGGCAGCAAGGTACGCGTTGATAGTGCCGATCTGAACGACTATATCCACGAAGTGATGGGCGAAACTTTCAGCGCAAAAGATTTCCGCACCTGGGCGGGTACGTCACTTGCCGCGCTGGCGCTTGAGGAGCTGGGTATTGGCGAAGATGATAAGGCCAGCCAGAAAAATGTCCGTCAGGCGGTGGAGCATGTGGCGCAATCGCTAGGCAATACGCCAAGTATCGCTAAAGCCAGCTACATTGACCCGCGAGTGGTCGAGAGTTACCTGGATGGCCGCACTCTAGAGCACTTTCGCCAGCTGGTGAAGAACGAACTTGAAAACGAGCGGCTCATTGGCCCGGATGAGCGTGCTGTACTGGAGCTTTTACGCAGCCGTTTAAAGGAACAATTAAGTTGATGGGCATAAAGGCTTTGACCCGTAACCAAGGGGTGGTGCTAGTATCGGGCTAAGACGACATTGGCAAGCCCATGAGCGGCGGGGCCAGGTCGACCCTCTGGCCCGTTGCTTGGCGTGAAACAAACGCGCACCGGTTCTTGATGATCTTTGATGGTGAGTTGCCCGATGACTCAGGTTTCCCTGCCTTTTACGCGTGAAGAGTATGCTCAGCGCCTATGGAAGGTGCGTGCTGAAATGGCCAGCCGCGGTATTGATGTATTGATCGTCAGTGACCCATCTAACATGGCATGGCTGACCGGCTATGACGGCTGGTCGTTTTATGTGCACCAGTGCGTACTGGTGAGCCTTGAGGGCGAGCCGGTATGGTTTGGTCGGCGTATGGATGCCAACGGCGCGCTGCGAACCTGCTGGATCGACCCTGCCAATATTACCTATTACCCGGATTACTATGTTCAGAATCCGGAGATGCACCCGATGGATTATCTGGCCCAGTCGATCATGCCAGATCGCGGTTGGCACACCGGCGTGGTGGGCATGGAGATGGATAATTACTATTTCTCCGCCAAGGCCTACCAGAGCCTGCTGCGTGAGCTGCCCCACGCGCGCTTTATTGATGCCAATGCGCTGGTGAACTGGTGCCGGGCGATCAAGTCGCCCCAGGAAATCGCGTATATGCGCATTGCCGGCAAAATTGTTGAAGGCATGCACTCGCGCATTCTGGAAGTGATCGAACCGGGGCTGCCCAAGAGCAAGCTGGTATCGGAAATCTATCGGGTCGGCATTGAAGGCTTTGTAGACGAAAACGGCAAAGTGTATGGCGGTGACTACCCTGCGATTGTACCGATGCTGCCGACGGGTAAAGATGCCGCTGCACCGCATTTGACCTGGGACGATACGCCGTTTCGTGAAGGCGAGGGCACGTTCTTCGAAATTGCCGGGGTGTTCAAGCGCTATCATGCGCCCATGTCGCGTACCGTGTTTCTGGGCCGGCCACCGACCGACTTTATTCGCGCTGAATCGGCCCTGCTGGAAGGGATCGAAAACGGCTTGGCGGTTGCCAAGCCCGGCAATCGCACCGCCGATATCGCGATGGCCTTGGGCGCTGCCATGGATAAATACGGCTTTGACCGGGGTGGCGCGCGCTGTGGCTATCCCATCGGTATCTCCTACCCACCGGATTGGGGCGAGCGCACCATGAGCTTGCGCCCCTCTGATGAGTCCATCCTGAAGCCCGGCATGACCTTTCACTTCATGCCTGGATTATGGGTGGAAGACTGGGGGCTGGAAATTACCGAAAGCATCTTGATTACTGAAACAGGCTGCGAAACGCTGGCCAATTTTCCACGGCAGCTATTCGTTAAATGATGATAAGTCGTTAAATGACGATAAGCCGTTGAGTAACTGATTAAGGATTCGTTATGACCCTGCGACCGAGCCCGATTTCCGCGACTGTCGACTTTGATGCTGACGGCGTGCAGCACGGTTTTTTAAAGCTGCCTATCTCCACCGATATTTCGGCCTGGGGGGCGGTAATGATCCCGATCACGGTGGTCAAGAATGGCGAAGGCCCGACGGCGCTATTAACCGGCGGTAACCACGGGGATGAGTATGAAGGTATTACTTCACTGCTTAAGCTTGCCAATGCGCTTACCGCAGAGGACGTCAGCGGGCGGGTGATCATCGTGCCGTGCATGAATACGCCGGCGGTGATGGCAGGCGCGCGCACCTCACCCATGGACAAAGGCAACCTTAACCGCAGCTTTCCGGGCGACCCAAACGGCAGCGTGACGTTTCAGATAGCTGATTACTTCACCCGCGTGCTGGTGACCATGAGTGACGTGGTGCTGGATCTGCACTCCGGTGGCCGCACGCTGGATATTCTACCGTTCGGCGCTTCTCATGTGCTGGATGACAAGGCCCAGCAGCAGGCCGCTCTGGAGGGTGCCAAGGCCTTCGGCGCGCCCTACGCCATGGTGATGTTCGAACTCGACGCCGAAAAGCTCTTCGACACCGCCTGTGAACGACAGGGCAAGGTATTTGTAGCCACCGAACTGGGTGGCGGCGGGACTTCGACGCCGCAAAGTATGGCGATTACCGAGCGCGGCGTACGCAACTTCCTGATCCATTACGGCTTAGTAGAGGGCGAGGTGGAAATGCCGGAAGGTGGGCAGGTCTATCTGGATATGCCGGATGCCAGCTGCTACGTGCAGAGCCAGCACACCGGCGTACTTGAGCTTTGCGTGGCGCTGGGCGATGCCGTGACGAAAGGGCAGGTGTTGGCCTACGTGTACGATATGACCCGCACCGGCAGCGAGCCGGTTGCCTACCGCGCTGAACGCGATGGTATTCTGATGGCGCGCCGCGCCCCGGCGCTGGTCAATATGGGGGATACCATTGCGGTGATTGCCGATGTTGTCGAACGCCTGGAGGCATAGCCCAAGGCATGATGAAACTCGACCGTTATGATCTGAAAATTCTCGATATCCTTTCCCGCGATGGGCGAATCACCAAGTCCAAGCTGGCCGAGGCGATTAACCTCTCGGTCAGCCCCTGCTGGGAGCGGGTCAAACGCCTGGAAAAAGCCGGGGTGATTGAGGGCTACACCGCGCGTATCAATGCCGACGTACTGGTGCCGCGTAATCCGGTGTGGGTGCAGATTGAGCTTAAAGCCCACAACGCTGAAAGCTTTGCGCGTTTTGAAGCCTTGGTAATGGAAACCCCGGATGTTACTGAATGTGTTGCTGTAGGTGGTGGCGTCGATTACCTGGTGAAGTTTGAAGCGCGCACGATTGATAGCTATCAGCGATTGATGGACAAGTGGCTGGTATCCGAGGCGGGCATCGAGCGTTATTTCACCTATATCGTGACCAAAACCGTTAAGCGTCAGCCGCTGCCTGTCGATGTTGATGCATTTCTATGATCTTAAATATCCCCGGGGGTTTTAGACATCACCGGGGGGCTTAAACATCATGTAGGGAAGGGCGTTTAACGGGCGGGATACGCTTAAATGAGCGCAAGCAGGCTTATAATGGGTTCATGGTCTCGCCAGGTGCTAATGGGGGACATGTAGCGCTATGAATATTGTGGCATACCCGGTTACGGCCCTCGCGCTTCGCTTGATAAAGCGCTTCATCGGCCGATTTGATCAAGGTTTGAAGGCTGGTACTGCCGTCTAGTGAGCCGCAACACACACCGACACTGACGCTTACTATTCCATTAGTGGGCTGATGAGGTATGGCAATATCAATAACGTACTGGCGGATGCTCTCTGCTAAGAGAAGCGAGCTTTTAAATGATGATGTCTCATTAGGATGTAACACCAGAAATTCTTCCCCGCCATATCGGCACACAACGTCGTTAGTATCACAGGCGCTGCGTAGCGCGTTTGCTACTGCACATAGACAGCTATCACCTTCGTTATGACCATAGTAATCGTTATAAGCTTTGAAATTATCCACATCGATAAGGATGATGGCCACTCGCCTGGAGGCGCTGACGTTTCGCTTAAGCGCTTTGGCGCGAAGAGCCAGAGCTCGGCGATTGGCAAGATCGGTAAGAGGGTCAATACAAGAAATTCGCTCTAACTCTGCGTTACGGGCAGCCAGCTCTTCGCGTAGCTGCTCTACGCTCACTTTTTCCAGATAAAGCCTTAAAGATTCGGCTGAGAAACGATAATTAGCCATTAACGAAAGCACCAGTACGGGCATCCCTACAGATAAGTGATGGAGAACGTACCTGGCGTTGGCGCCTTCCAAAAACCAGATAGTGGTATAAAGGCAAGCAAATACAAATAGAGAACCATAAAGACTGTACTCAAACGGGGGGGTGATAACGATGGTGAGCACTAAAAAAAAGACTAGCCCCGCGTAAAAGTAATTTAATACGTTTGGATCATTGGAGCCGAGAAGAACGGCGCACCATACGAGGGTACCCAGACAAGCTTGGCAAACGCCGGCTAACTCCTTACGCCGAATAGAAACCGACCGCTGATAGTAAGCAAATAGCATAATGGTCGGTGGCCCAACGATTAATCCACGCAGCAACACTGAGCGTAAAGTAATATCAGGCAGCAAATTGATATCGACAAGCGTATAAGAGAAATAGAACGTGGCCAGCCAGACGGTAATACGTTTGAGCGAGCGCAGACGCTCGTCATGCCGGTCACTATCATATAGATCACGCACCGTCACGTTACCGAGACGCTGTGAAAGTTGCTGATAATAGACAGAAAATCGGTACACAGTAACGGTCTCTCAGCTTGCTAAGCCTTAACGTGACTATATTTGCGGAGCAGGTTTGCTCACAATCGTAAGAACTAGGGTCATCTTAGCCGAGTATTATGGTAAAAAACGTTTAAATTTAAAGTATCGCGGCTATTTACACTCTTTATAATTTTAGTTTGATACTGCGCAACAATACGCTTGCGCCAACCAAAAAAAACCACTCCCAAACGCCCGTTGACAAAAAAAGCCGCATAATAAGTGGCAGTTTTCAAAAACACTTCGTGCGCTATCTCCCTTACGCTAGGCACATCGAAAAACTAGGCCAAAAGCTAATTTTTCAATCGTCAACGTGCAACGGTTTGTCGCCTGTCAATGGCTTCAACCAGGGGAGGTTTCCATGACCACACTATCGACCACGCTGGTTAAACGCTTGGAAGACCCACGCCTGTTCCGCCAGTATGCCTATGTGAATGGCAAATGGACGCATGGGGAAGGTGGCCGTGAAGAAGCGGTGTATGATCCGGCAACCAACGAAGCTATAGGTCATATCCCGCTGCTTGAAGCCAAACAGATTACCGCAGCTGTTGATGCGGCAGAGGCCGCCTTTGTCCGCTGGCGTGCCCTGCGTGCCGATGAGCGCTGCGAACGTCTGCTCGCCTGGTACGATTTGATTCAGGCCAATCGTGAAGATCTGGCGACCATCATGACGCTGGAGCAGGGCAAACCACTGCCCGATGCGCGTGGTGAAGTAGAGTACGGGGCAAGTTTTGTGCGCTGGTTTGCCGAAGAGGGTAAACGCACTTACGGGGAAACCATCCCCAGCCATATTCCCAACGCCTCGCTGGGCACTATTAAAGAGCCTGTCGGCATCGCGGCGATGATTACGCCGTGGAATTTTCCACTGGCAATGATTACCCGTAAAGCGGCGGCCGCGCTGGCTGCTGGCTGTCCGGTGATTGTTAAACCTGCCAATGAGACGCCTTTTTCAGCGCTGGCGCTGGCGGAATTAGCCGAGCGTGCAGGCATCCCAGACGGTATTTTTAACGTAGTATTGGGTGAGCCTGCCGAGGTCTCAAAAATTCTATGTGGCGAGCCGCGCATTCGAGCGCTGTCATTTACCGGCTCCACCCGCGTTGGCCGCCTGTTAATGGAACAAAGCGCCGGTACCGTGAAACGTCTTTCCCTGGAATTGGGTGGCAATGCGCCGTTTATCGTTGGGCCGGATATGGATCCTAAGGAAGCGGCCTATGCGGCGGTTGCGGCCAAGTTCCAAACGGCCGGGCAGGACTGTCTGGCAGCCAATCGTATTCTGGTGCACGAATCCATTCACGATGAGTTTGTTAAGCAATTTACCGAGCGCATGGAGGCGTTAACCGTAGGTAACGGATTGCAGGGTGAAGTAGACCTTGGCCCGTTGATTCATCGCCAAGCCGTAGAGAAGGCCGCTGCAATTGTCGACGATGCGATTTCCCAGGGTGCAACGCTAGTAATGGGTGACCAGAGCCAAGCCCCGGGCGAAAACTTCTTTATGCCGGTGCTATTAACGGACGTAACGCCACAAATGAAAGTCTGGCGGGAAGAGAACTTCGCCCCTGTGGCCGGGATTACTGCTTATTCGAGCGATGAAGAAGTCATCGAGCTTGCCAATGATACCGAGTATGGCCTGGCGGCCTATGTCTATACCCATGATATCCGCCGGATCTGGAAACTGATGCGTGCGCTGGAGTACGGCATGGTCAGCGTCAATTCGGTGAAGATGACCGGCCCGCCGGTGCCGTTCGGCGGCGTGAAACAGTCTGGCCTTGGCCGGGAGGGTGGCGCCACCGGTATCGACGAGTATCTCGAAACCAAGTATTACTGCCTGGGCGCGCTGGGTTCGGTCTCGGGGAGCTAGCTGCGCTTCGGCCTGGCGTTGTTGAACCGTCGCCGAGAAATGCTCATGGACAAATGTCCACTCCGCTTTCTCGGCGACGGTTCGCCTAGCCAGACCTCTGCTCGCAGAGCTTCGCTTATTGCATGTAAATTTAAGTCTTATTAATTTTTAAAAACCTTCCTAAATGTAGGAAGGTTGATCGTACAGAGAGAACGCTATGAGCTTGCATCAGGATCTGATCGAACGCGACCGCAAAGTCACTTTTCACGCCTCTACTCACCTGCGTGATTTTGCCCATGGCGATGCGCCGGGCCGTGTAATTACCGGCGGTAAGGGTATCAATATCGTGGATAAGGACGGCCGCGAATTTATCGACGGCTTTGCTGGGCTTTACTGCGTTAATATCGGCTATGGCCGCACGGAAATTGCCGAGGCGATTTATAAGCAGGCAATGGAAATCTCCTACTACCACACTTACGTGGGCCACTCGAACGAGCCGCAGATTGCGCTTTCCGAGCGTATTCTGAAAATCGCCGGCATGAATATGTCCAAAGTCTACTACGGCATGTCAGGCTCAGACGCTAACGAAACCCAGCTGAAAATCGTGCGTTATTACAACAACGTGCTGGGCCGTCCGCAGAAGAAAAAGGTCATCTCGCGGATGCGCGGCTACCACGGCTCGGGCATTGCTTCCGGCTCACTGACCGGCCTCAAGGCGTTCCATGACCATTTCGATCTGCCTATCGATACCATCCGCCATACCGAAGCGCCGCACTACTACCTGCGCGCAGCCGAACAGCACGGCATGACTGAGCTCGAGTTCTCGTCTTACTGCGCCGACAAGCTGGAAGAGATGATTCTTGAAGAAGGCCCAGATACCGTGGCGGCGTTTATCGGCGAGCCGGTATTGGGTACGGGCGGTATCGTACCGCCGCCGGAAGGCTACTGGGATGCGATTCAAGCCGTGCTTGCCAAGTACGATGTGCTGCTGATCGCTGATGAAGTGGTGTGTGGCTTCGGGCGTACCGGCTCTGACTTCGGTAGCCACCACTACAACATGAAGCCTGATCTGGTCACGATTGCTAAAGGCCTGACCAGTGCTTACCAGCCGCTTTCCGGCGTGATTGTGGGTGAAAAAGTATGGCAAGTGCTTGAGCAGGGCACCGGCGAGTTTGGTCCCATCGGTCACGGTTGGACCTACTCTGGTCATGCGCTGGGCTGTGCGGCGGGCATTGCCAACCTGGATATCATTGAGCGTGAAAACCTGGTGGGTAACGCCGCGGAAACGGGTGCCTACTTCCAGGCGCAGCTTAAGGCTACCTTTGAAGGCCATCCGCTGTTAGGAGATGTGCGCGGCGTTGGCCTGATGGCCGCGCTTGAGTTTTCGCCCGAGGCGAAACAGCGCCTGCACTTTGACCCGGCATTAAAAGTTGGCCCACGCGTGGCGGCAGCGGCAATGGAAGAGAACTTGATTGCTCGCGCCATGCCCCAAGGGGATATCCTGGGCTTTGCGCCTCCGCTTACTATCAATCGCTCAGAAGTTGATGACATGATTGGTCGCGCCAAACGCGCTATCGACCGTGTAGCGGATGAGCTTACGCGCTCAGGCGATCTGAAAAAAGGCCATCAGGAAGCTGCCTTTACGGTTTAATGGATAGGCGCTGACCTTATAAACGCCGCTGCTTATGCAGCGGCGTTTTTGTTTTTGAACAAGGCGGCTATGCTGAACAGAGTGCATGATCGACTGAGAGGCAGGAGTGACTATGCAACCGGTATTGGCTTTTGATGTTTACGGCACGCTGATTGATACACAAGGGGTTACCACCGAGCTTGAACGGCGCCTGACGGATGCCTCCAAGGCGGGTGAGTTTGCCAAGCGATGGCGGGAGAAGCAGCTGGAGTACAGCTTTCGGCACGCATTGATGGGGGCTTACGTGCCTTTTTCAGAATGCACACGAGAAGCCCTGGTGTTCACCAACCGTGCGCTACAGGCGGGCCTTTCGGATAACGACCACGATCACCTGATGGCTATATATGCAGAGCTTCCTGCCTTCCCTGACGTGGTGCCTGCTCTTGATCAGCTACGTGACGCGGGTATCCGTTGCGTGGCGTTTTCCAACGGCACGGCTGAAGCGGTTACACAGTTGCTGGCACGTGCGGGGGTAGAAAGCCATATGGACGCGGTGGTGAGCGTGGATGATATCAAGCGCTTTAAACCAGACCCGGCAGTCTATGCGTATCTTCGCGCGCAGCTGGAGACGCGCCCTGAGCATACCTGGTTAATTTCCAGCAATCCCTTTGACGTGATTGGTGCAACCCATGCAGGGCTACGCAGTGCCTGGGTGCGGCGGCATTCCGATGCGCCATTTGATCCGTGGGGGATCGAGCCGGATATGACGGTGCCTGATTTGGAAACGCTGGCGGGGCGACTGATCGGTTAGGTTGGTATCCCGTCCCTGAAGCCGCATAATAGGCTACACGTAACGACTTAGGACGCGATCATGTCAGAGAAAATTTACTGTGTTGCCAGCTTTAAACCCAAACCGGGCAAAGAAGAGGCGGTGTTCAAGGCGCTTCAGTCGCTTGAACCAAATACTCACCGGGAAGACGCCTGCATTCACTACACGGTGACGCGCCAGATCGATAATCCCTTCGCTCAGGGCACCGGTTACCCGATCGTATTCCATGAAATCTGGGCCAGTCGTGAAGAGTTTGAAGCGCATTGCCAGCGTAAAGAGATTCAGGACTTCTTCGCTGAGCATGTTGAATCACCCGATGGCGATATCGAAGACGCCAATGTGTGCGTGTATACCGATGAACCGTGGAACTTTGACGCCCCCAAGGTATAAACCCCGCGTGTAGAATGGGCTCACGACACCGATAAACACGGAGCAAACATGACCGACAAGAAAATGAACGTTGAAAGCTTTAACCTGGACCATACCAAGGTAAAAGCGCCTTATGTGCGTCTGGCGGATATCAAGCAAGGCCAGAACGGCGACCAGATCCATAAATACGATCTGCGTATCTGCCAGCCCAATAAAGAACACATGGAGATGCCTGCGCTGCATTCTCTTGAGCACTTAATGGCCGAGCTATCGCGCAATCATACCGATAAAGTCGTCGATATCAGCCCCATGGGCTGCCAAACCGGCTTCTATATCGCGATGATTAACCACGATAACTACGACGACGTGCTAACCATCATCGAGCAAACGCTGAACGATGTACTAATCGCCACCGAAGTACCTGCCTGCAACGAAATGCAGTGTGGCTGGGCCGCCAGCCACAGCCTGGAAGGTGCTCAGGAACTCGCTCGTAACCTGCTCGCCAAACGCGGTGAGTGGACGGAAGTATTTGCTTGATTACGTAGTGATTTAGTAAACCTAAAACGCCTCTGTATAGAGGCGTTCTGCTGATAAGCTTGGTTATTTTTGCATTTGTTTTGCTATATAACACAGCTTATTTATGGCGTTGAAAAATTCTCAGCGGCCGCTTCTAATACAGCTAAAGCGGATTCGGCATCTTCAAACCCAAGCCCTTCCATACCGCCATCGGGCCCTTTGTAGTTTGCAAACCAAATATCGATGATTTGGCTAACACCAGGGAATTCACTATCGAGCTGCGTCATGCTTTCAACATGGGCAAATGGTGAACCTTGAGTCAGCACCGCTATGAGTTTGTCGTCTTGCTCACCGACATCCAGCATTTTCAGAACCCCAATAACGCGGACATCAACGATTTCGCCGCGTGGAATTGCCTGACCCAGCACAATCACGTCGAGCGGGTCGCCATCACCGCCCATTTCTTTAGGTAGGTCTGTGCCAGGAATCGCACCGTAATTTCCAGGGTAACCCAGATAATTTACAACGCGGGGCGCATCATTTTTATATTCCCAGTAAACCGCTTTCGTATCTTCTTTACTAACTTCCCATTTAGCTGATGTGCCTGTCGGGATTTCAATAATGGCGCTGACAACGCCATTGGAATTTATAGCATCCATCGCCATTAAATCTTGATCACCAACAAGGGTGAAATCATCCTTCATGGTCATGCTTGAGCTGTGAGGCGTCGTCTCAGAAAATGCTAAGCCACCCAGCGGCTCCGCATGAACGGTAGTCGTTAGCATTGAGGCGTACATCAAACTCGCAAGCAATATTTTGTTACGCATAACAATCCCCACACCTGATTAGATTTTACAAAAACGTTTACAAAAACTTATCAGATAGGGATGACGCATTAATGACAGTTTCAACATGTCAGGCAGGATCAATTGTAAGTAGCAGTCGCTTTTGCCCTTCATTAAGTGAGGGGCTGCGGTGCACTAGCGCGCTATGCTCGCATCCTTCCCAACCACTGCCTTTAATAAGCGCGATATCGCCTGCTTTGAGCGTTTGGACGGCATCAGGTTTAAGTACTATTTCAGGCCTGTCAGGAGTCGGGGCTCCCAAGCCATCGCGGTTAACGGCTTCTTCGGGCAGCCATTCACTGCCGGGGCCTAGGTAGGTTGTCACTAAGCGCACAGGAAGATTGTCGCAATGAAAACGCGGGCACATCGCCTCGGTCAATATTCTAAGCCGTATACCTACGGTCTGTGACTCAAACAGATAAGCAACCGCCTGGGCAAGGGACACAATATCGTCAATCAGAGCATTTGCCGCCTCCGGCTGCGGCGCGCGGCGCCTAAGTTCTTCTATGAGGTTGTCATCGGGGGTACCTAACCATGAAAACTGCCAGGGGCGCTCTGTTTGGCATTGCGCCGTAGCACTTAATGCAACGTCGGCAGGTAAGCGGCGTTGCATCACGGCAATATTAATGGAATCTTCAAATATACGCGGCAGCACGCTGATATCTTTACCCATCGCGGCATGAATGGGAGACAGTGTGGTCGAGGAGGCGGTGGCGGTCATAAGTTAACCTCGTCAAAGAAGAACGTAGTTAGTTATCAAAATCATAATTGATATGTTATAACATTAAATGCAGTTTGAGGTAACCTAACATTATTTTTCGGCATGCCGTTATCGCTTAATACCTTTCCATCCAAGCGCTTAGACATTCTGCGGGCGGCCACCATTGCCCATGTCAGAAAAGGCCTGCAGAGGTCTATTGACAGGCGTCCATAGTTGCTCCTATAAACACGCTATAACCCCTCACCTCAGGCGCTCATGTTCCTGCTCATCACGATTGCCACGCTTTCTATCGCACTGTCTTTCTTATGTTCCATCCTTGAAGCGGCCTTGCTCTCCCTTACGCCAAGCTATATCGCCAGGCTGAAAGAAGACAAACCCAAGCTGCATGCCTCGCTTAGCCAGCTTAAAACCAGCATTGACCGGCCACTGGCGGCGATACTGACGCTTAATACAATTGCGCATACCGTTGGTGCAACAGCGGTGGGGGCACAAGCGGCAGTGGTATTCGGAGAAGCCTCAATTGCCATTGTATCTGCCGTCATGACGATGCTGATTCTGATACTTTCTGAAATTATTCCCAAGACGATTGGCGCCACCTACTGGCGCGGTCTGGCACCGCTTTTGCCGCGTTTATTAAAGCCGATGATAGTGGGGTTACTGCCCTTTATCTGGATGTCGGAGCAGATTACGCGTCGGCTGGGCACGTCAGAGCACGACGTTGATCTACGCGACGAAATCAAGGTGTTGGCACGTGTTGGGCTTGAGGAGAAGGTGCTGGATGCTGATGAGTCGCGCACCATCATCAATATGCTTAACCTGCATGAAATTGCTGTAAGCCAAGCCATGACGCCAAGAACGGTGTGCGTGACAGTGCCACCGAACATGGACGTCAAGACATTTGATCAGCAGTACAGTAAGACGCCGTTTACGCGTTTTCCAGTGATGGATAACGGTGAAATGGCCTTTGGCTATGTGCATAAAGCCGATATGTATCATGCCGATGATGCTAAAACCATGCGTGAGCTTATGCATCCCATTGCGAGTGTCGATATCGCGCACAATGTAGAGCATGTGTTTGCTTCAATGCTCAAGGATCATCTGCACATGCGCGTTGTATATGACGAGCATGGCACCTTTGTGGGCCTTATTACGCTTGAAGATATTATTGAAACTATCCTGGGCCAGGACATTATTGATGAAACCGATAGCGTGGCCAATTTAAGGCATCACGCCAAGCAGCGCTGGCTGACCCGTATAAAGCATAAAGATTCCAGTTCCACTATTTAGATAGCAGGGCGTCTGGTTGGCTCATAAGATTCAGGCGCATGGTCCTGAAAAGAAAAACACATGAACGTTGGGATAACATTCGTAGTCTTAGCACTAAATGTTCTATGGTGAATTATCTATAGGTGGTTTAAGGTATTAAAAAAACATTAATCACCCGCGAAGGAGGCACTATGTCATTACGTATCAATGCGGTCGTTCCCGATTTTGAAGCCCAAACTAGCCAGGGGCCTATTCAATTTCATGAGTGGATCGGCGACAGCTGGGCTATTTTGTTTTCACACCCCAAAGATTTTACGCCGGTCTGTACCACTGAGTTTGGTGCGGTAGCCACACTAAGTGCCGAGTGGAAAAAACGCAGCACTAAAGTGATTGGCGTGTCGGTAGATGGTGTTGAAGATCACAAGCGCTGGGCGGGCGATATTACCCAGTACAGCGGCAGCGATGTTGACTTTCCGATCATTGCTGACGAAGGCCTCAAGGTTTCAAAGCTTTTTGATATGCTGCCTGAAGATGCTTACCTGCCGGATGGCCGCACGCCTGCCGATAGCGCCACGGTACGCTCGGTGTTTATCATTGGGCCGGATAAGCAGCTCAAGCTTTCCATGACCTATCCCATGACGGTAGGGCGTAATTTTGCAGAAATCCTGCGCGCCCTCGACGCCCTCCAGGCAACCGTTAAACACGGTGTTGCGACGCCTGCTGATTGGACCGTTGGCCAGGATGTGATTATTCCGCCCAGCGTCTCAGATGCTGACGCCAAGCAGAAATTTGGTGAGTTTGAAGCCGTGCTGCCTTACTTACGTAAAACGTCACTTAAGTAAGCGCTAAGTACTGCGTATAGTAAAGCCCTGAGGTTCTAAAACCTCGGGGCTTTTTTAGTGGGATTTGATCAAGCTTGCGAAGCTTCTAAGGCAAGTTGTTCAACCGTGTTCGATACGTTACGCGCGCCCAATAAGATTTCATTAACAATGTTTTCAATTTCACCAACGCTTGCCTGGCTTGATTTACCCTGTTCAACGACCAGCTGCATGGCCTCGGTGGTTTTCATTACTAGCGCCGTATTCTCTTTCAGCAACTGAGTAATTTCAGTTACCGCATTACTTGAGCCTGTCGCTAGCTGCCGAACTTCGTTAGCAACCACGGCAAAACCGCGTCCCTGTTCACCCGCCCGGGCAGCTTCTACAGCAGCGTTCAGCGATAGCAAATTGGTTTGGTTGGCAATGCGGGCAATGGAGGCTGTGATGCTATTGATGCTCTTGGCCTGTTCGTTCAGCGCTTCGATCAGCCGCTGAGCTTCCGCTATGGTCTGGGCGGCCTGGTCGGTATCACGCATGACTCGCTGCAGATGGTTTAGGCCGTTTTGAGCTATTTGTTCTGTCTGCGTTGACGTACTTTGTGCCGAAGAAACCGCTTGCTTAGTCGCTTCCGCTTCTTCAACGGCACGAGTGATATCGGTGGCAAACTTGACCACTTTAAATACCTTGCCGTTGGAATCAAAAATAGGGTTATAGGTGGCTTCTAGCCAAACGCTTTTGCCTTGTGCATTAATGCGCTCAAATTTACCCTGCATCAGCTCGCCCTGGGATAAAGACTGCCAGAAATGTGGATGCGTTTTATAAAAGTCCTCAGAGCAAAACAGCTGATGATGTACCCCAATAATTTGTTCATTGCGGTAACCCATTGTGCGTTCAAAATTCTCGTTGGCATTGAGTACGTTGCCTTCAGGGGTAAATTCAATTACCGCCATGGAACCGTTTAGCGCCTGAAGAACGGCATTTTTACGCTCAGCCTGGAGGTGAGCATCGGTGATATCGTTGGCTAACTTAACCACTTCACGGACGCGGCCCCGCCGGTCACAAATCGGAAGGTAAGTAGCTTCCAGCCATACTTCGTTGCCTTGGGCGTTAAAACGCCGGAACGTACCTCGACGGCTTTCACCGGCCGCTAACGCTTGCCAAAACGCCTGATATTCCGGCGTCTGGGCTTCAGCCTGACTGCAGAACATGCGGTGGTGCTGGTCGCGCAGATCGTTAAGGGTATAGCCCATGACCTCTAAAAACAGCGGGCTTGCGGTTTTGATATCGCCAGTCGGTGTAAAGGTAATGAACGCGGTGTGCTGTTGGACAGCGGTGCGTAAATGTGAGCTGGATCGTAAAGGTAGCATTAGTCGTGTGCTCATCGTATAGGGTTGGTATAATTTTTCTAAAAGATTAGTATGAGCTTACACTAAAAATACAGTTTTTTTCGTTTAGTGACAGTTGAATAAAATCGTAATATTTAGTTACCGCTAATTGATGCTATTTAATGGAGGGGTTCGCTCAGTACTTCAATAATGTGGCATTGCTTAACACTGCCCCCCGCGCATTGGTCAATGGTCTGGGTTAACTCATCACGTAGTGCGGTAAGGCGAGCGATACGCGACTCCACCTCCGCCAAGTGATGCCTTGCCAGTGCATCTACCTGTTGGCAGGGCATGGAGGGGTGATCAACCATTACCAAAAGCTCACGTATCGCATCCACAGAAAAACCGAAATCTCGTGCATGACGTATAAACGTCAGACGGCGGATAGCGGCAGGGGTATAACGCCGCTGATTACCTTGATTACGTGGTGCTGAAGGCAATAACCCTATGCGCTCGTAATAGCGCACCGTTTCAGGCTTACAGCCGGACAGACGTGCCAATTCACCAATGCCTACTTGCTGCTCAGAAATAGATTGTTGTGATATTTGCTCTTTCATGGCTTGAACCTCTAGTCGCTACAGGTATTACGCTGTCATTACGATAGGAGATTAAGGAAGCGAGTGCCATGTCTACTAGTCAACACAGCAGGTCGGATATCTTAACGCTCCATGTGCAAGGCATGGATTGCGGCGGGTGTGAGCGAAAAGTTGAAGCAGCATTGAGTCGCTTGGACAACATTCATCACGTCGCTGCCAGCAGTATCAGCGGTACGGTAAATATTGTCAGCGATGATAAAACGCGCCCTAACCGGCAAGCAGTGGAAGAAGCGCTGATACGTTTGGGGTACATCCCCGTAACGGCCGACTCATCCCAGTCCAGCTCGCCCGCCTGGTGGCAAACACCTAAAGGAAAGCTGGTGCTTTTGAGCGGAAGTTTGCTTTTGCTGGCATGGCTTTGCACGCTGGTTTGGCCAGCAGCTGGCCACTGGCCATTTTTGGCGACAACGCTGGTGGGGCTGATACCCATCGTACAGTCGGCATGGCGTGCCTTACGCATGCGCAATCCGTTTACCATTGAAATGCTGATGAGCATTGCCGCCGTGGGGGCGCTTGCTATTGGGGCCTTGGCAGAGGCCGCCGTAGTGGTATTTCTATTCGCGGTAGGAGAGCTGCTTGAAGGCGTTGCCGCGACTCAGGCGCGGCGGCGTATTTCGGCGCTCACGAATTTAACTCCCTCAACGGCACGGCTGTTAGTTGACGGCTTAACACGTGAAGTCGCTGCATCAACCTTAATGCCGGGTCAGCATGTTGTGGTGCGCCCCGGCGACAGAGTACCTTGCGATGGCTATATCCTTTCAGGCGAATCATCAATTGATGAATCACCGGTCACTGGAGAATCAGTGCCTCGCGCTCGCTTGGTCGATGACGACGTCTTTGCTGGTACGATTAACCTGGATGCCTTGATAACAATAGAGGTAACTCGCCGCGCTGAAGACAACACAATCGCGCGGATAGTGAGGCTTGTTGAAGAAGCGCAGGCCAATAAAGCACCAGTGGCACGTTTCATTGATCGTTTTGCCCAGATATATATGCCTGCTGTGGTAGTGGCCGCGTTGTTAGTTGCGTTGGTGCTTCCGCTGGCATTTGATATGACGTGGTCGGAGTCCACCTATCGAGCGCTCACGCTGTTATTGATTGCCTGCCCTTGTGCTCTGGTGATCTCAACGCCTGCAGCTATTGCCGCTGGGCTCTCCAGTGCAGCACGGCATGGGTTGCTGATTAAAGGCGGGGCTGTGCTGGAACAGCTAAGCCATCTTAAGCGGGTGGCCCTTGATAAAACGGGCACATTAACCGCGGGCGCTCCACAAGTAACCGATATTGAGGTTGCAACGCCGGGTGCTGAAACCCGATTACTGCGCCTGGCAGCGACTCTTGAACAGGGCGCTAATCATCCCATCGCAACCGCTATTACTAATCATGCGCAGGCGCAGGGCATTATCCCGTTAAACGAGGCGGTCTCTGTGCGCTCGCTGCCTGGGAGCGGGGTGATAGGCCACGTAGACGACAGTGAGGTAATGCTCGTTAGCCCCCGCTATCTGGCGCATATCGGACTGCCTTTAGATTCATGGGCAGAGCGTATCCAGACGCTTGAGCGGCAGGGGGAAAGCGTTGCCCTGTTAATTGAAAATCAAGTGCTGTACGGGCTAATTGCTTTACGTGATGAGCCGCGTGAGGACGCACTCGAAGGCATACAGGCACTTAAAAAACTGGGTGTGGAAGTGATTATGCTCAGCGGCGACAATAACCAAACGGCGCAAGCCATTGGAGAAAAGCTGGGGCTTCAAGCGTACGGTGAATTGATGCCTGATGATAAGGCGCAGCGGGTACGTGAATGGCAAGCAAAAGGATTAGGCCCGGTGGGTAAGGTCGGTGATGGGATTAACGATGCCCCGGCTTTGGCCGCGGCAGAGATAGGCATCGCCATGGGCAATGGGACCGATATAGCCTTGGAAACGGCGGATGCGGCCCTGCTGAAAAATCGCGTTAGCGGGGTCGCGGAGTTGATTAAACTATCCCGGGCAACGCTTTTTAACGTGAAAACCAATGTAGCGCTGGCGTTGGGCTTCAAAGCGGTTTTTCTGGTCTCTACGTTGCTGGGCGTAACCGGTATGTGGGTGGCCGTAATGGCAGATACAGGGGCAACGGTTTTGGTAACGCTAAATGCCATGCGTCTGCTACGTTATCGTTTTTAGCATGGCTGACTGAGAAACCAGCGTTTGTTGATCAAGGAACCTGCTCCAGGCCCTGAGTATAGAAGGGCCTGGATTCTCTAACGCTATGCTTCGACGTACTCAACCAACGCTTGGGCGAACGAGTCAGTGGTGCCTGTACCGCCCATGTCGGGGGTTACCATCTCGCGGCGCGTCTCAAGTACTTCACGGATACCTTGACGAATTGCCTCCGCTTTAGCATTCATGCCCAGGTGGTCAAGCATCTGCGCGGCGGCCAGCAGCAGGGCGCAGGGGTTGGCAAGCTTTTTACCCGCAATATCCGGCGCTGAGCCGTGCACCGCTTCAAAAATCGCGGCTTTTTCGCCAATGTTCGCTCCAGGAGCCAGGCCCAAACCACCCACTAACCCAGCACAAAGGTCTGAGAGAATATCGCCAAACAGGTTTGTGGTGACCACGACATCAAACTGATGCGGGTTCATCACCAGCTGCATACAGGCATTATCAACAATCATTTCCTGAAACTCGAGTTCGGGATACTCTTTGGCGATTTCGCGCGCCACTTCAAGAAACAGGCCTGAACTGGTTTTAATGATATTGGCTTTATGAACAGCGGTGACCTTTTTGCGCCCCTGGTTTTTAGCCAGCTCAAACGCATAACGTACAATGCGCTCAGACCCTTTACGGGTCACCTTGATAACGGAAATACCGGTGTTGCCTTCGTCGATCATCTCCTGCCCGTCAGACAGATAAGCGCCTTCGGTATTTTCGCGCACGGTAATCATATCGATATCTTCAAAGCGCGATTTAGTACCTGGGAAGCTAATGGCCGGGCGCACGTTAGCGTAAAGGTCAAAGTGGCGGCGAAGCTGAACGTTGATGGAAGAAAAGCCTTTGCCGATGGGGGTCGTAAGAGGGCCTTTAAGCGCAATGCCGTGTTTCTCAATGGCATCCAGTGATGCTTGAGGAATGAGCGTGCCATGTTTTTCAAGCGCTACCAAGCCTGCATCAACAAACTCATAGTTCAAGCCACACTCAAGGGCATTCAATACCTTTAAGGTGGCGTCCATAATTTCTGGACCGATGCCATCGCCTTCAATAACCGCAATCGTTTGGCTCATGTGTTGTTCCTCTGATGTCAATGACCGCTGGCCGCTATCGTTGACCAAGCGTATAGCGTGCGCTTTACGCGCTTGACCCCTATGGTAAGCGATGGCTATGCAGCAGGTCATCTCGCGCTGGGTATTCAAGTGTTTAATTAAACGTTTCTTGCGCTGGGGTGCAGAAAGGATGGCGTGCTGGTAAACTCTTCGCCTGCTCTGCCGTTTAACCCGCAATGGCAAGGCAGCTTCGTAAAATATCACGGCAAGGCATACGCGCAATGAAACACTCATTGGCAACATCTGTATTACTTACCGCTGGGTTGATGACTCCACCCTAGGTAATTCCCTTCTTTACCAACGTCACTGCGCGTAAGCGCTTCCACGGCGTTACGGCATTCTATTGCCGTTATTTGGCTACTGACGCTCTTGGCGTCTTCATTTTATAGCCTGACTCATACAATCTGATCCTAATGACGTGACATCTAGCCCTACATGGCGGTGTTGGCACGTCGTGTTTAATCCGTAACTATGGACTCCCTGAATGGCACTTTTCAGCAAGCATGAGTGGTTTTCCAATATTAAAGGCGACACGCTTTCAGGTCTGGTGGTGGCGCTGGCGCTGATCCCCGAGGCGATCGCGTTTTCGATCCTTGCCGAAGTTGATCCTAAAGTAGGTCTTTACGCCTCATTCTGTATTGCAGTGATTATCGCCTTTACCGGCGGCCGACCCGGGATGATCTCTGCCGCGACCGGCGCCATGGCGCTATTGATGGTCACGTTGGTACGCGAGCATGGCCTTGAGTACCTGCTGGCCGCCACGCTATTGACCGGCGTGTTCCAGATTATTGCCGGGTATTTAAAACTCGCGGAGCTGATGCGTTTTGTCTCGCGCTCGGTGGTGACCGGCTTCGTGAATGCGCTGGCTATTCTTATTTTCATTGCCCAACTGCCTGAACTGACCGACGTTACTTGGCATGTGTACGCCATGACCGCGGCCGGCCTGGCGATTATCTATTTGTTCCCCTATCTGCCTGTTATTGGCAAGTCGATTCCTTCTCCACTGGTATGCATCGTGGTATTGACCATTGTGTACATGGCAAGCGGCGTGGATATCCGTACCGTAAGCGATATGGGTGACCTTCCGGATACGCTGCCGATATTCTTATGGCCCGATGTGCCGCTTACGCTTGAAACGCTCGCAATCATTCTGCCCTATGCGCTGATGCTGTGCGTGGTGGGCCTGCTGGAGTCCATGATGACCGCGACCATCGTGGACGATTTGACCGATACTCCCAGTGACAAGAATCGCGAATGCAAGGGGCAGGGCGTGGCCAACATTGGCGCCGGTCTGATGGGCGGTATGGCGGGCTGTGCGATGATCGGTCAGTCGGTGATCAACATAAAATCCGGTGGCCGCACGCGACTTTCAACACTGATTGCCGGCGTGGTGCTGCTCTTGTTGGTGGTTTTCTTATCTGATTGGGTCTCTCAGATTCCCATGGCGGCGCTGGTAGCGGTTATGATTATGGTGTCGATCGGTACCTTTAGCTGGGCGTCGATTCGCGATCTCAAAAAGCACCCTTTAAGCACCAATATTGTCATGCTGGCGACCGTTGCTGTCACGGTAGGTACGCACAACCTGGCCATTGGGGTATTCGTGGGTGTGCTGCTCGCAGCCCTGTTCTTTGCTAATAAAGTGGGCAACATTCTTTACATCGGCTCAACTGAGATAGAGGCAGGTAATAGACGTGAATATCAGGTGGTAGGGCAGGTGTTTTTTGCCTCCTCCGAGCGTTTTATGGCGGCCTTTGATTTTAAAGAGAGCCTTGAGAGAGTAATAATCGATCTATCCAAGGCACACTTTTGGGATGTTACTGCTGTGCAAGCCCTTGACCGCGTGGTAATCAAATTCCGCCGCGAAGGCACCGAGGTAGAGCTTGTTGGCTTAAGCGAAGCCAGTGCCACGGTGGTGGATCGTTATGCAGTGCACAATAATCCTGAGGCTGTTGAAAAACTCATGGGCGGCCACTAATTAACACAAGGAGAGCAACATGAGTGAGCAAGTAATCGCCGCGATTGATGGCTCAGAGTTTTCAGAAGGTGTGTGCGATTACGCTGCCTGGGCAAGCTTGGCGCTAAATGCACCCCTGTGCTTTGTGCATGTGTTGGACAACCACTCAGCAGCGCCCAGTGAACAGGATCTTTCAGGTAATCTACATTTTGGCGCCCGCGAGCATTTGATGGAGGAGCTTTCAGCGCTTGATGAGCAGCGCGCCAAAGTGAACCGCGAGCAGGGGAAGCTAATGCTGGAAGCCGCTCAGAAGCGGACGAAAGCGAAAGACATTAGTGACTCGACTACCCGCCAGCTAAATGGGACGCTGGTGGAAACCTTGGTAGCGCTTGAAAAAGACATACGGCTACTGGTGGTAGGTAAACGTGGCGAGACGGCCCACCAGGCCAGCGGTCATCTGGGCGCCAATCTTGAGCGCGTCGTGCGTGAAATGCATCGACCGATTCTCATGGTCCCGGCTACCTTCAAGCGGCCTGAAAAGGTGCTGATCGCCTTCGATGGCAGCAAAACGGCTCGCAAGGGAGTAGAAATGCTGGCCCGCTCGCCGCTGTTTGCGGGCAGCGAGTGCCATGTATTGATTGTGGGTGCCGAAACGGCAGAAAATCACTCCCAGCTTGACTGGGCGCTGGATAATCTTCGCGAAGCGGGCCACCAGGCAGAAGGTGCTATTCGTGCAGGTGATGTAGACGAGGCATTACAGGCCTATGTGCAGGAGCACGGCATTGATCTGCTGGTGATGGGCGCCTACGGGCACTCGCGCATTCGCCATTTGCTGGTGGGCAGCACGACGACCGCGATGCTCCGCGGTAGCCATATCCCGGTGCTGATTCTGCGCTGATCGACAGCCCGTGATGTTTGAAACCTGTGCGGTTCAAGGCCGCCTCGCTACTGGTTGGCGGGGCGGCTTTCTTGTCCATGGCCTTTAGGCAGCAGCCGGTTGGGCACCCAGCGCAGGAAAACGATCATGCCGAAAAGCTCGACCAGCGACTGAAAGACAATCACCACCACGGCGACCTGCAAGGCTTCCGGCAGGGCCAGGGCAATGGGCAGCATGACAAACGAATTGCGCGTGCCAAAGCTGAAAGCCAGCGTTCTGGCGCTGGCTACAGGAAGCCTGAACAGCGTGCCCAATAGCTTCCCCAGCCATCCCGCAAACATCAGAAAACCTATAAAGATAAGCACTACCTGGGCCATCACATAATAAAGCCCGTCTAGGCTATTCACCTGCGACGCCGCTATGGTAAAGACCACCAGCGCAAGCAATGGCACGGGAAGTATGCCCAAACAGTAAGTGATCTTCTTAATGCGGGGTTGCCGAGCGCCAGCGTACTCGGTCAGCCAGGCCAGCGCTAACGGCAGTAAAATAAAGCCTGCAAAAGCGCCCAGTAGCGCCGTCGAAAAGGTAAGCAGAAACCACTCGCTGCCTAAGAACAGCCACAGGTAGAGCGGCAACGCGATTATCTGCACCAGCAATAGCAGCGGGGTGGCAGCAATGGCTCGCGCAGTATCGCCTTTACCTAAGTGGGTGAAGCTGATAAACCAATCGGTGCAGGGCACTAAAAGTACCAGTAACAAACCGGCCAGCACGGCGGGGGAAAGCGGGAGCCACAGCAGCATCATGGCTAAAAATGCCGGAATAGCCACAAAGTTGCCGACCAGCAGGGCGATCATAAAGCGGGTATCGGTGGCACCTTGTGCTATGCGTAGCAAAGGGATCTGGGTAAACGTTACGTAGAGCAGTACGCCTAATAGTGGCCACAATAAACGGTCAAAAGACGCCGTTAGCTCTGGCGCATAGGCGCCTAGCGCTAAGCCCGCACAAATAAAGCCAAGATATATCCAGGACTGATGTTTTTCCATCTGGTCACGCATTAAGGGGGAGTGCTCCTGGCCGCTTAGGGTTAACGGTGGCTGGTGTAGGTTTTTATGAGCGCGCCATGCGATCGCCTACTGCAGCGGCGCCCAGCCACAGCGGTAGGCTAACCACTAGATACACAAGCGCAAGGCCCGGCTTGCCTATATCAATAAAATGCAGTGTCTCTACGCTGAACAGTGAGAACGTCGTAAAGCCGCCACAAAATCCTGCGATGCCAAAAGGCTGCCACCAACGGGTAGGCGCAAGCGTTGCCACAGCGGCTAACCAGCCAATCAGCCACGAGCCTGCCACGTTGGCCAGCAGCGTGCCCCAGGGGAAATAGCTGCCCAGCGTTGCTTGAGCACCAAGCGATACTGCATAGCGCATTGCGCTACCCAGACCGCTGCCAATGCCTACGGCTAAATAATGCTGCCAAGCCTTCATGAGCGGCTCCCGGATAACAGCCAGCCCACATAAGCCATACAAAGGCCAAGCAACAGCGTCGCGATAATATTGGTAATAGCCCTTATAGAATGGCCACTTCGCCAAAGCCCAAGCGTTTGTAAGCTGAATGACGAGACGGTGGTGTAACCCCCGAGTAGCCCGGTGACGCTTATAAGCCAAAGCGATGAAGTAGCGTGCTCAGGAAAGCCCTGTGTGCCTAAAAGCCAGCCAGCCGCCAACGCGCCGCTAGCGTTTACACAAAGCGTACCCCAGGGGAATTGCTGTCCATACTTTTTGGCGAGCAGGTTTGCAATTGCAAAACGCCCCATGCCGCCAAGCGCGCCGCCTAACGCCACTAATAAAAAACTCATCATGCCAAGCCCCTGCTGACGTCATCGGGTGCGCCCAATGGCTGGGTTTTAAGCTAAAAGCGCCAAAGTGTATCACGCCATTCTATGGAGGTAGGAAGAGGCGCTAATGGCGATATGAGTAGACAGAATCCCCAGAAAGAACTAATACACAGGTAAGAGTCAATAAAAATTAGCGCCCCTTGCTAGTCGATCACTCCACCTAAACGAGGAATAGGTCATCAGCGCAGTGTCTGCACTCACTTGAAGAGGTCGCTTATGTCTGACTACGTTTTAGCCGCTATTGATCGCTCCCCGTTTGCAGAAGGTGTTTGCCAATATGCCGCATGGGCAGCAAAGGCGCTGGATGCTTCACTCACGTTTATCCATGTGGTCGAGCATGACGCTCAGACGGTGAGTCCTGACCTGACCGGTCATCTGGGTTTGGGGACCCGTGAGCATTTACTAGAAGAGCTAGCTAACGTTGATAAGCAGCGCGCTAAAATTGCTCGCGAACAGGGTCGCTTATTGCTTGAGGCAGCGACGACGTGTGCCGAAAAGGCGGGTATTGCAGAGTTTGAAAGCGTGCAGCGTCATGGAACGCTGATCGAAACCCTCACCGACCAGGAGCAAGCGTTACATTTGCTGGTTCTCGGGAAGCGTGGGGAAACAACCCATCTGGCAAACGGCCATGTAGGCGCCAACCTTGAACGCGTTGTCCGAGAAATGCAGCGTCCCATTCTGATGGTGCCCAGGGAGTTTATCCCGCCTCATAAAGTCATGATGGCTTTTGATGGCAGTGTGACGGCACGTAAGAGTATTAAGATGGTGGCGAAAAGCCCGCTGCTTAAGGGGCTTGAGTGCCATGTGGTGCTGGTGGGTACAGAAACCGCCGAAAACCGTCTACAGCTGGCCTGGGCATTAAAAGCGTTGCGCGATGAGCAGCATAGCGTTAAAGGCGCGATACATGCAGGCGATGTAGAAGAAACGCTGCGCCATTATCAGCAGGACCATAAGATCGATATGCTGGTGATGGGCGCCTATGGACACTCGCGCATTCGTCGTTTATTACTGGGCAGCACGACCACTACAATGCTGCGAAAAACCCAGGTGCCGGTACTGATTTTGCGCTAACGGTACTTCCGGCACGTCTGTCATACGCGAAAACAACCCTTGGCAAACGGCTACAGATGTAGCTTTTCATCGGCTTGCCAAGGGCGTAACTGCATAGACCTTAAATATTAGGCCTTAAACATTAGACCGTAAGCGCGCTTTCGGACGACTGCTGAGCGCTCTTATCGGCGTTTTGCGCCGCTAAATTGATCCCTGAAATCAGTGCTTTCAATGAAGCACTCACGGTATCGCTATCTTCAGCAAAGGCACAGATCCGCTGGCCGTCTATGTTGAGCTGCACAAAGGCAATGGCATTGGCTTCGCTGTCGCCGCCTAGTGAGTGTTCGCTGTAATCTATAATGCCGATACTGGTAGCGGAATGTTTCTGCCAGGCGTCGGTAAACGCGGACATAGCGCCATTACCTGAACCCGCTAAACGCAGCGTTTCACTGCCTTGCCAAAGGGTAACTTCAAGCCCTTCGCGCTGGCCCTTGGAGAGCTGGTAATCCGCCAGCGAAAGCGGTGTGTCCTGAGTGAAGTTGTCGCACATCACTTGGCGAACCATCTCGCTTGAAAGCTCGCTGGCGCGATCTTCACTCTCTTTTTGCACATAGGGGGCGAGTGCCAGCATCATCCAACGTGGCAGATTGATGCCGTAGTCACGCTCCAACAAGAAGGCCATGCCGCCCTTGCCGGATTGGCTGTTAACCCGAATCACCGCTTGATAATCGCGGCCAATATCGTGAGGGTCAATCGGCAAATAGGCCACTTGCCACGGCTCATCAGTCTTCTGGTGTTTCAATGATTTGCGAATCGCATCCTGGTGGCTGCCCGAGAATGCGGTATACACCATTTCGCCTACCCACGGGTGGCGTGGATGCATGGCAATCCCGGTGCACTCGTTGACCACCTGGATGATTTCATCGGGGTTGGAAAGATCAAGCTTGGGATCAATGCCCTGGCTATAAAGATTCATGGCCAGCGTCACGATATCCATGTTGCCGGTACGCTCGCCGTTGCCCAGCAAAGTGCCTTCTACCCGGTCGGCCCCTGCCAATAAAGCAAGCTCTGCTGAGGCCACGGCACCGCCCCGGTCGTTATGGGTATGTACCGAGATAATCACGCTGTCGCGACGGCTAATGTGCTGGCAGAAGTATTCGATCTGGTCGGCATGGTGATGGGGGCCGGCCACTTCGACGGTCGTCGGCAGGTTGAGAATACATTTGTTCTCAGGGGTTGGCTGCCAGACGTCCATGACTGCTTCGCAGATAGCCAGTGAGAAGTCGATTTCGGTGCTGGAAAAGCTTTCCGGGGAGTACTGGAAACGCCAGGCGACATCAGGATAGCGTTCGGCATGCTGCTTGACCCAGGTAGCGCCCTGTACGGCAATATCAGTAATACCGTCGCGGTCCATTTCAAAAACGCGCTCGCGCTGGATGGTCGAGGTCGAATTATACAGGTGGATAATGGCACGCTTTGCACCTACCAACGAATCAAAGGTCTTTTCAATCAGGTGCTCGCGACACTGCACCAGCACAGCAATGGTGACATCGTCCGGAATCTGGTTTTCTTCAATTAGCCAGCGGACAAAATCAAAATCGGGCTGGCTGGCGGAAGGAAACCCCACCATGACTTCTTTAATGCCCACCTTGACGATCTGATGCCAGAAGCGTTTTTTCTGCTCAACGGTCATCGGCTCCAGCAGCGCCTGGTTACCGTCACGTAGGTCTTCACTTACCCAGATCGGCGCGCGATCAAGATCTCGGTCAGGCCATTGGCGGTTAAACGCAGGAACGCGCGGTGCTGGGCGATATTTACGATGATCGAAAGCAGACATGGTGAAATTCCTAAGGGTTAATGACTTGGAAAACTGGCCGCTTGTGGTGTAGGCCTTGGTGCATTAAAACACGCTCATCGGTGCAGACTCATGATGCAGATTATTGATACAGAGCATGCACGCAACTGTTAACTGCTTTTGGCAGTGTGGATAGTGTAACGGGTTTGTGGCGCTAGGTTGTTGCTAAAAATAGATAAAAATGGCATTAATTGGCAGTATGTTTTAATAAATTGAAATTTATTAGCAGGAGCTGCTTATTATGTCGATAACGCCATTGACGCTGGATCGCTTTGATCGCCAGATTTTGGCTATCCTGCAGCAGGAAGGGCGGATCAGCAACCAGGAGCTTGCCGACCGAATTGGCCTTTCGGCGTCGCCCTGCTTACGCCGGGTCCGCGCGCTGGAAGAGCACGGCTTGATTATGCAATATCGCGCCGAGGTAGATGCCCGCCAGCTGGGTTATCAACTGATGGTGCTGCTGCACATTGCGATGGATCAACATACCTCTGAGCGATTTGAGAACTTTGAACACCATATCCGACAGATTCCCAACGTCATTGAGTGTTTGATTATTACCGGGCAGGCTGCCGATTTTCAGTTAAAAATTTTGGTGCGCGATATGGATGACTACCAGCATTTGCTGCTGCACGTGATCAACCGTATTGAAGGGGTCACCGGTGCACATACAAGCTTTGTGCTTCGCCGGGTTTTCGAGCACCGACCCGTGCCCAGCGAACGCTGAGCACGAAAGCATGGTCAGCGATTAGATAGCCGTTTACACTGCCTTTTTACCCATATGCAGTGGAGTCTTCTATGTCTATCAAGCGTCACGATACCAAAGCCCGTATGAGCCGCGCCGTTATTCATCAGGGCGTTGCCTATTTATGTGGCCAGGTGGCCGGGCCTGAAGCGCGCAATGGCGATATTACCGCGCAGACACAAAGCATGCTGGCCCGCGTCGATGCACTGTTAAAAGAGATTGGTTCCAGCCGCGAGGAGCTGCTCAGTGCCACGATTTATCTCAAGGATGGCAGCGATTTCGCCGCCATGAATGACGTTTGGGACGCCTGGGTACCCGAAGGCTATGCGCCGGCTCGTACCTGCGTGTGTGCTCCGATGCCTGCCGACGAATTAAAAGTAGAAGTTAGCGTAACGACGGCTGTTTCGGCCTAACGATTATTGGCTGGACGAATCAAGCGGAAAGCGGGTATCACGCAGGCTATCTTTGATTTTCTTAAGGTGCGGCAGGAAATCCTCGCCGCGCCGCAGCGTGACCCCGGTGGCTAGCGCGTCAATCAGTGTGAGCTGAATTACCCTGGAGGTCATCGGCATATAGTGGTCGGTATCTTCTGGTGTCGCCACATCCAGGGTGGCGCTGCACTCTGCACTCAGCGGTGAGTCTGGCGCAGTAATACCCAGCACCACCGCTCCGGCTTCACGCGCCACGCGCGCGATGTCGACCAGCTCACGGGTACGCCCGGTGTAGGAGATAATCACCACCACATCACCGGTATGGCAGGCTGCTGCCACCATGCGCTGCATCAGGACGTCGACGTACGCCATCACCGGCAGGTTGAAGCGGAAAAACTTATGCTGGGCATCCTGAGCGACAGCCCCTGACGCGCCCAAGCCAAAAAAATGGATCTGTTTCGCCTGGGTTAGATAATCAACCATGCGCTCGACGGCTGAGATATCGATGTCACGCTGTGCTTCATCCAGTGCGGCAATCGTTGCGCCAAAAATTTTGTGTGTGTATTGGGCGGCCGTATCACCAGGCTCTACCGCGCGAGTGACATACGGGGTTCCGCCTGCCAGGCTTTGGGCCAGTTTGATTTTAAAATCTGGATAGCCCTTGGCGCCAAAGTTGCGGCAAAACCGATTAACAGTAGGCTCACTGACGCTGGCCGCCTGGGCGAGGCTTGCGATGCTTAAGCTGGTTGCCGCGGCCGGATCTTCTAAAATCACATTAGCGACTTTGCGCTCGGAGCGATTTAAATCTTCTAAGCGTTCGCGTAAGCGATTAAGCAAATCATGCGCCATTAAACAAGCTCCGTGTCGTGAGTGGCATAGGCTGTGGAGCCCAATTATTACACCAGGCAACAAAGTCATCGGCAGGTAATGGGCGGGCATAATAAAAGCCTTGCGCAGCTTCACAACCGATAGAGCGCAGGTATGCCGCCTGTGAGGCGGTCTCAATACCTTCTGCTACTACATCGCAGCCCACCGCATGTGCCAACTGGGTAATCATAACGGCAAGCTGACGATCCACGGCATTTTTTTCAAGATCCATCACAAACGCACGGTCGATCTTTAGCGTAGAGAAGGGCAGCGTTTTTACATAAGCAAGCGATGAGTGGCCAGTGCCAAAGTCATCAATAGCCACGGCCACGTTCATTCTGGCGAGCTGAGCCAGCTGCACGCGGGCATTTTGCATATCGCTCATTAAGCCTGACTCGGTCACTTCCAGCGCTAGAAAACGTTCAGGAATGTCATACGCTGCCAGTCGATCCAGCAGTTTTTGGGCGAAGTCTTTACGCGTTAACTGGCGCGCAGCCACATTGACCGCGATATGAAAATGCTCGTTGAGCAGCCCCTGCTTTCGCCAAGTTACTATTTGCTGCATGGTTTCTTCGAGCACCCATTCGCCAATCGCCAGAATATCCCCGCTGGCTTCTGCCAAAGGAATAAAGTCTGCAGGCGAAATATGCCCAAGTTCTGGGTGGTGCCAGCGCAGCAAGGCTTCTGCACCAATAATCTGTTGAGTCGCCAAAGAGATTTTAGGCTGAAAGGCCAGCGACATCTCGCCACGCTGAGGGGCGCCGCGGATGGCTTGTTGAAGGTTGAGCCGGTGGCGCTGCTGTACTTCCAGCGTTTCCTGATAGCGTTGAATGCGCAGGTTGCCGCCCCTATGCGGCAGCGCCAGCGCCGCCATATGTACCAGCCGTTCGATTTCAAAGCGCCCACTTGCCCAGCTAATTCCAATGCGCGCATCCAGTGGCAAAAGCAAATCACCCAGCGCCTGATCCTGTTCAAAGGTGCTGAGCAACCGCGTGGCTAATTGTTCAAGCTCATATTGGTCGCTGACCGGGGTGATGACCAGGAGTTCGCTTCCGCCCCACAAGCCCAGCAGACCAATATTATCCAAATGTGCAGAGAGCTGCTGACTCGTATGTGCAATCAACTGATCAGCGATGCTATAGCCGTGCAGCCGAACCACATTATCCAAATCATCCAGAGCGATAAATAAAAGCCCTGTGCCTGAGGCTGACAATGCAGCTTCTCGAAGTGCCTGCATTAAGCCGCGTCGATTGGGTAATTGGGTTATGGAGTCGGTGCGCGATTGGCGATTCAGCTCTTGGGTACGCTTGGCCACCATGCGCTCAAGCGTTTCGGCTTGTTGGTCGCGTACCTGATAGCGATGCTCAAGGCTAAGCGCATTGCGAATGCGCTGAAGTACCTCATCATGATTGAAGGGTTTGGTAATAAAGTCGCGTGCGCCCATATTGAGTGCGCGGTAACGAGTTTCATCGTCAATTTGTGCGGTAAGCACAATAATTGGCGGCATTTGATGGGAAAATTGTTTTTGCAGCAGGGAAATCAGTGCATAGCCATCCAGGACAGGCATCCGAATATCCAGCAGTATTAAGTCTGGCTTTTGTAGCTGACAATGAGCAAGAACATGGCTTGGGTCGCTAATTCCATGTACCTGAGTAAAGCCGTTGTCGTCTAGCAGATCCAGTAGCAGCTCAACGTTGATAGGGTTGTCATCCACTACTAGCACATGTTTACTGGCTAGGTTCATGGCTCCTTCCCTGGGGCTAGGCTAATAAACTTGGTAAGCGTGGTGGCGAGTCTATCAATATCTAAAGGTTTGGTAAGATAGGCGTCAAAGCCTGCGGCAAGACCGTGCTTGATATCCCGTTCCATTGCGTTAGCCGATAACGCAATAATATGAATACCGCGTAACTGCTCATCTTTTTGGATTACATCCAACGCCTGAAAGCCGTTCATACCTGGTAGGTGTATGTCCATTAATACAATGTCCGGCGGCGATTGACGCATCAACTCTAAACCAATTTCGGCACTTGGCGCCATCACTAGCTGAAGTTCCTCAATATCCTCAATGATGTCTTCCATTAGCCGTTGGTTGGTCGGGTTATCTTCGATATAGAGCAGCTTATAAGCACGCAGGTTATTAATCGGGAAGCTAGTAATACCTGACGTATGGCGCGCAGGGTTGAGCGTCGATGGGTCGGCTATGGGTAAGGTAAACCAGAATGTGGCACCGTTGCCCAACTCGCTTTCCACGCCCACCTGTCCATTCATGCGCTCAATTAATTGGCGTGTGATCGCAAGGCCTATACCGGTACCCTCAATGGCCCCATATTCAGCATCCAGACGGTTAAAAGGTTCGAACAACTCATGATGGCGTTTCGGCGAAATTCCAAACCCAGTGTCGGTGATGTTAATACGTATGCTGTCGTCACATTGTTCGACAGCAATAGTAATTGTGCCTGCTTCACAGTTGTACTTAATGGCATTGGATAACAGATTTAAAAGGACCTGTTTGGCGCGTGTATAGTCTGCAACGACCTGGCAAGGAACCGAAAGAGGCGATCGTATCAAGGTGATATCAGCCGCTTCCATCGTCGCTTCTAAAGTAGAGCAGGCATCATCTATAACGTTTTCAATCAGAATTGGCTCAATCGAAAGGGCCATTTGGCCCGCTTCGATTCTTGCTAAGTCGAGTACTTCATTGATCAGGTTTAATAGGTGTTGACCACTTTTTTCGATCTGATTGATTTGGCGCTGTTGTTTACTGCTTAGCGGGTCGCGGCGGCCTTTGCCCAAAAGTTGGGAAAATCCGATAATAGCGTTGAGCGGGGTGCGTAACTCGTGGCTCATCGAAGATAGAAATTCGCTTTTACTTTTATTGGCTTTTTCAGCCTGATCACGGGCGGCGGCCAGGTCATGCATTACCTGTTCGCGCTCTGCCATTTGGCCATAAAGATTAATTAACAGGGCGCAGGTATCGGTAAACGGCTGTAGCCAGTCGAGCAGCCCCTGATTGAGTGGTTGCTTGCTGTTGGCAATCGCGTACATGCCAATAAGCTCTTCACCGTTAAAAATCGGCACACCCAGGTAGTTGGATAACGTCGGATGCCCAAGTGGAAAACCGCCGCGCTGGATGTGGGTATAAACGTCATTGGTCATGACGACTTCGCCAAAGGCAAATACACGACCCAGTAGCGAATTAGGGTTGGTCAGCATCATATCGCCACTGCGCAGGCTCTCCATCAACTGACGTGACTCAGCGTTCCAGGAAAGATCGGTAATGGCATGAATTTTAAGTGCATTGGTGGTATCGGTAGGTAACACCTCGCCAATCAGCGCATAGTCGCTGTCGGTTAGCTCGCGCAATGCTTCCATAAGAAACGTCCATAAGCGCTCGCCCGACATCAGCGCCTGGTAGTCGGTTATCCCTTGGTGAAGCACTTTTAGCAGGCTCTGCTCTTTATTAGTGCGCTGGTTGGCGGCGTGTATATCGCTTAAGTCGGTCAAAATACCCAAAAATTCAACGACTTCTCCCTGATCGTTGGGGATAGTGTTGACCGCTAGATGAACGGGTATGACATGGCCATCTTTGTGCTGGGCGTAGACTTCTCGGCCACGGCCAATAATTTTAGGCTCACCGCCAGAAAGGTAGCGGGCAATAAAACCGTCGTGGTGTGAGGCGATATCGGGCGGTGTTAGAATAGCTACGTTTTTGCCAATCAACTCGTCTTCGGTATAACCAAGTAACTGCACGGCAAAAGGGTTAACGGCAATCATATTGCCGGATCGATCAATGCGCACTTTGCCGGTAGCGCTTTTGGTAAAAAGTGCCTCAAATCGGCGCGCCGTACTGGTTAGTGCTTCGCTCAGTGTGCGCTGATTCAGTAGCTCTTCAACCTGTTGGGCAAGACCTTTCAAAATGTTTTGTTCACGCGCTGAAAAGCTTCTGGGCTTTCGGTCAATCAGGCAAAGAGTGCCCACGGGTAGGCCGCCGTTTGGGCGTAGGGGGTAGCCTGCATAAAAGCGGATAAACGGGGCATCACTGACCAGGTCATTATCATTAAAGCGTAGATCGTTGTATGCATCTTCCACCACCAGAAAGGCATCCTGGGCGATAGCGTGAGCGCAAAATGAAACGCGGCGCTCTGTCTCGCAGGCATCAATGCCTTGGCGTGATTTAAACCACTGACGATCTTTGTCAACCAGAGAAACCAGCGCAATAGGAACATCAAAGATTTCCCTGGCCAATTGAGTGATACGGTCAAAAGATGCTTCAAGGGGGGTGTCGAGAATATTCAGAGCCTGCAATGCCGCGAGGCGTTGTGCTTCGTTATGGGGCGTATCGGCGGCTTGCATAAGGTTCCTAAATGAAAAAAATATGTAAAGTAATGTATGTCTATTATCGGTCGCTGATTAATAAACTTTAACCAAGCCGAAGTAAGTTTATTAGCCAGCGCCGGTAGGGAGGATGTAAAAATCGGCTTGTAGCACGCTTTGCCTGATGAAATACACTACGTAAATGGCTAAAGCGATCGAATCCACTACGCCCGTGATACGCACCCATGCCGCTTTCGCCCACGCCGCCAAACGGCAGAGTGGGAACGGCGTGATGCAGCAGCGTTTCATTAAAGACCAGGGCGCCGGAACGCGTGGTCTTTAACAGCCGCGATTGTAGCGTTTTATCGTTGGTAAAGGCATAGAGGGCAAGTGCATGCGGGCGCGCGTTAATGAATGTAAGCGCGGCGTCGATGCTTTTGACGCTAATGACAGGCAAGCCGCGGCCAAAAATCTCCTCGCGCATAATGCGAAGATCCTGGGTCGGGTCTATGACCAGCGCGGGCGCGTAGTCACCATGATCAATGACACGGCAGCCATGGTTACGCGCTTGTGCCAACATTGCTTCAATGCGCTGTTGATGCGCTTCATTGATGGGCTGTGTTACCTCGCGGCTATCCGGGCGCTGATGCACAATGGCGCGGCTTAAGGCGCTTATCAGCGCATCTAAATGACGGCTTTCCACCAGTACATAGTCCGGCGCGAGGCACGTTTGGCCACCGTTAAACGCTTTGCCGAAGATAATCGCAGAGGCGGTTTTATCCATGTCAGCATCGCCTGCCACCAGCACAGGCGATTTGCCGCCCAGCTCCAGGGTGACCGGGGTAAGGTTTGCCGCCGCGGCACTGGCTACTTGGCGCCCAACGCTGGTCGAGCCGGTAAATACCAGATGATCAAAGGGCAGCGCACTAAATTCCTGCGCGATTAAGGCGTCGCCCTGGATTACCGAGAGTTCGTCCTGAGTAAAATATTGCGCGACCAGACGTGCAAGCAGAGCGCTGGTGTGCGGGGACAGCTCACTAGGCTTCAGCATCACCACGTTGCCTGCCGCAAAGGCGTCAATGACGGGCATTAATGCCAAACTCCACGGGTAGTTCCAAGGCGAGATAACCCCCACGATGCCTAACGGCTGGGGTGAGATGCGCGCTCGGGCGGGCAGTAAACGCCAAGGCATGCTAGCGCGCCAAGCTCGCATCCAGTGCCAAAGGTGGCGGCGCGTATAGCTAATAGCCTGTATCACGCTGTTAATTTCTGCCAGGCGGATTTCGACGGCACTACGCTGACCGAAGTCCGCCTGAATGGCGCGAACAATGTCGTGCTGATGCCGCTTGGTCATTTGCGCTAAACGCGCCAGGCGCTTGCGCCTCACACTTAACGTTGGGAAAGGGGTCTGATTAACAGCATGCCGCTGGGCGTTAAAAATGCCTTTTAAATCGTGCGTCATAGCCTCTCCTTATTTCTCGCCTGATTGTTCGTACCTGAATGTCATGGGCGAAATAGCTGTCGCGATAAGCGCCAGGTTAACTGAGTTAAGCGTCAACCGGGGTTAATGATAAAGTAACGCCAGATGACAAGAGGCGACCACCTCGCATTTCGGGAGATACCATGCCTACATGTCCGCTAAAGCTCTCTAGTTTATCTGCCATGAGCGATATTAAAGCAAGCCAGTGGGACGCCTTGGCTGGCGATCAGCCGTTTTTGCGCCATGCCTTTTTAAATGCACTGGAACTCAGCGGCTCGGTAAGCCGTGAGACAGGGTGGGAGCCATGCCATGCCTGCGTTTGGCAGGGCGACCAGCTGGTCGGCGCACTGCCAATGTACCGTAAGCATCATTCGTACGGTGAATACGTATTCGATTGGGGGTGGGCTGAAGCTTTTGAAAAAGCGGGTGGAGACTACTACCCCAAGATACTCAGCGCCATTCCATTTACTCCCGTTCCAGGCGTGCGCACGTTGCTGGCCAAAACGCTTGATGCAGGTGCGGTTCGCGCGCTGCTGGCCTCCGCTTGGCAGTCACTGTGTGAGCAACAGTCGCTCTCCAGCTGGCACTTACTGTTTGCCGATGAAAACGACGTGGCGGCCTGGCAGGCCCAGTTCCCTGAGCTGATCGCCCGTGAAGGCGTGCAGTTTCAGTGGCGGGATGCAGGCTTTGGCGACTTTGATGGCTTTTTGGCAAGCCTCACCTCCAAACGCCGCAAAATGATCAAGCGTGAGCGACGTCTGGTCGCCGAGCAGGGGCTCACGCTGGCTCGCCTGGAAGGCGAGAACATTTCGCCGGAGGCGATGACTCACTTCTATCGCTGTTATTCGATGACATACCTGGAGCGGGGCCGCTCCCCTTATCTGAACAAGGAATTTTTTGAGCAGTTGCGCCAAACCATGCCTGAAGCGCTGATGCTGGTGCAGGCGCGTCTGGATGGCCAGCCGGTCGCGTCGGCCCTTTACTTTCGTAGTGAACAAACGCTTTATGGCCGCTATTGGGGCAGTGAGGTGGTTGCCGACTGCCTGCATTTTGAAGCCTGTTACTATCAAGGCATTGAATACTGCTTACAGCGGGGGTTGACGCTTTTTGATCCCGGTACCCAAGGCGAGCATAAGTTAATACGCGGTTTTGCGCCCCAACGCATACGCTCGCTGCACTATTTGGCTCATCCTGGTCTGGCGGCCGGCGTTGCCCAGTTCTGTCAGCAGGAAGGTGCGCATATCAACGCGTACCGGGAAGCGGCTTATAAAGCCTTGCCATTCAAATAATGTGCGGCTCGCTGATGGTTCAGCATAATGGCATAATGCGCGCCGTTACCGTGGATGGCTGTAGCTTCTTTAATTCTTATATCATTTAGTCTTTATGTCAGGAGATCGGTGATGCACAAATGGCTGGTGGTTGCGCTACTTGCCGTGCTGGGCTTGCTCCAATATACGCTTTGGTTGGGCAATGGTGGCTTACGTGATCTGCAAGTAGTGGAACAGCGCGTTGCGATGCAAGAGGCCGATAACCTGCCCATGCGTGAACGTAACGCCCGTCTGGCGGCCGAGGTCACCGATCTCAAAAACGGCTTGGATGCTATCGAAGAGCGTGCCCGAAGCGATATGGGCATGGTGCGCAGCGATGAGCAATTTTTCTGGGTACCCGGGGTGGCGATCGCGACCGAGCTGATAGGCATTAACGCAGGCTTGGTGACCCAGCCTCGGCTGAACCGAGAGTAATCTGCACAGTGAATGCATTTGCGATGAGTCAGCACGGGATGAGTAAGCTCGGAGAGTGGCGGTGAGCAGGGCATTGTGGTTAGTGGTGCCCGCTGCGGGCCAAGGGCGGCGCATGGGCGCCGATAAGCCCAAACAGTATTTGATGCTGGATGAGCAACCCATCCTGGCGCGCACCCTGGCGCGGCTTTATCAGGCGTTTCCGCACGCCACGCTGGTGCTGTGCCTGGATGCCGACGACCGCTGGTTTCAGCCTGACTGGGTGCCCTTTGCCCACTGGCAGCGCGTGCCCGGCGGTACGGAGCGTATGGACAGCGTATTGAATGCGCTGCATGCCATGCAGGCACGCGACAATGACATTGTGATGGTGCACGACGTGGCGCGCCCGTGTATTACCCCGGGGGATCTGCGGGCGCTTTATCAGGCCGCATCAACTCACGCAGGCGGTGCGCTATTGGCGATGCCCGTGGCCGATACCATGAAGCGGGCCAATGCCGAGCAACTGAGCACCCATACCGAACCCCGCGATGGGCTTTGGCATGCTCTGACGCCTCAGGGGTTTTCCTACGTGCTGCTGCGTCAGGCGCTCGAGAGCGCCCGGCATCAAAAGCGTGTAGTGACCGATGAAGCCTCGGCGGTCGAAGCGCTGGGCCATCAGCCACGCTTAGTCAGCGGGCGGCGGGACAATTTAAAAGTCACCCATCCTGATGATCTTGCCCTTGCCGCCGCTATTTTAGCAGCACAAACAGACCCGCTTATTTAGGAGCGCCTAATGCGTATTGGCCATGGATTTGACGTTCACCGCTTCGGCCCCGGCGACCATTTAATGATCGGTGGCGTTAAACTGCCGTTTTCGCAGGGCTTTGTAGCCCACTCCGATGGTGATGTATTGCTGCATGCGATTAGCGACGCGCTTTTAGGCGCCTGCGCGCTAGGCGATATCGGTCACCACTTCCCTGATACGGACGCCGAATGGGAAGGCGCGGACAGCCGAGCGCTGCTGCGTCATGTCATGGTTCTGGTTCAGGCTGAAGGTTTTGGCATTGTTAACCTGGACGCCACGCTGATGGCTCAGGCGCCGAAAATGGCACCGCATATTGAAATAATGCGCCAAACCATCGCTGATACGCTGGGCGTTTCGCTTGGTCAGGTGAACGTTAAGGCGACTACGACTGAGCAGTTAGGATTTACCGGGCGTGGGGAAGGAATTGCCGCTGAAACCGTGGTATTGCTCGGCCGGCTTGAGGAACCCAATGAGTAAGCTTCCTAGCTGGCAGCGCCGTTTGGATGACACGTTTGGGCCGCCCAGGCCCGGCCAGTATCGTGCCCAGCCTGAAGATTTTCTGGTTGATGAACACTTGGACTTCACCCCGGAAGCGCACGGAGAACACCTTTGGCTGCGGCTTGAGAAACGCAATCAGACCACGCTGGATGTGGTGAAAAGCTTAAGCCGACTGTGTGGCGTTACCCAGCGGGATATTGGCTATTCGGGCATGAAGGATCGGATTGCCGTCACGCGCCAGTGGCTAAGCGTGCATTTGCCTGGGCGCGAAGCGCCTGACGATCTGGCTGCCTCGCTTGCGGCGCTAGGGATTAAGGTGTTGGAGCAGGCCCGCCACCCGCGCAAGTTAAAGCGCGGCGTTCATCGCACAAATGGTTTTACTCTGCGCTTAACGGGCGAGGCCATCCAGGCCGATGATTTTGAAAACCGTTGGCAGGCGCTATGCAGGCAGGGCGTACCCAACTATTTTGGTCCCCAGCGCTTTGGCCCTGAAGGGCGCAATTTACACCGCGCCGAGGCACTGCTGGCGCGCGGTTGGCGTAAGCGCGATGATCGACAAGGGATGCTGCTTTCCACCGCGCGAAGCTTTCTGTTTAACGAACTGTTAAGCACCCGGCTGTCGGACGGCACCTGGAACCAGCCTGTCGCGGGCGATACGCTGATGTTAGACGGCACGCAAAGCGTGTTTAACGTCGATTCAGTGGATGAAAGCCTGATATCCCGCGCCGCTGAGCTGGACGTGCATCCAACCGGCGTGCTGTGGGGCGTGGGTGACAAAGCCTCTGAAGATGCAGCGAGCTATGAAACGCAGCTATCCCAGCAGTACCCTGCGCTGTGTGCCGGTTTAGAACAAAGCGGTGTGAAGCGGTCGCGCAGAGCCTTGCGCATGCGATTAACCGCGCCCCAGCTCACCTGGGAATCCGATGCCGTGCTACTCTCGTTTGCGTTACCACGAGGCAGCTTTGCTACTGCCGTCATCGGTGAGTTGATTCACCACCCCGATATGGCGTGATAGACACGGCTACGCTTGATAAACAAGGAGACTTCCATGCGGCGACTGCTGCTTTCCAATGACGACGGCGTCCATGCCCCTGGGCTTAAAGCGCTGCATGACGCGCTGCAGGCGCATGCCAATCTGCGTGTTGTGGCACCGGATCGCGATCGTAGCGGGGCAAGTAACTCCTTGACGTTATCGCGGCCGCTCTCGTTGACGGCGCTAGATAATGGTTTTTATAGCGTTGACGGCACGCCCGCTGACTGCGTTTATTTAGGTGTTAACGGCGTATGGGACGAGCATCCCGATCTGGTGATATCCGGCATTAATCATGGCAGTAATCTAGGGGATGATGTGCTTTACTCAGGTACCGTCGCCGCTGCCATGGAAGGGCGTAATCTGGGCATGACCGCAATTGCCATGTCGCTATGCGGTGAGCGCTACTTTGATACCGCCGGTAAAGTGGCTGCCAGCCTGATCGGCGCGGCCGACAGGCTCTCCTTGCCCCCCAGAACGCTGTTGAACGTTAACGTACCGGATGTGCCCTGGTCGTCCATCAAGGGCGTCAAGGTGACGCGTCTTGGGTATAGAGGGCCTGCTGAAAAGCCGCTGCCCGTTGAAGACCCACGCGGACGTACGCGCTACTGGATTGCGCCGGTGGCTGCTAATGCCGACGATGGCGAAGATACCGACTTTGCGGCTATTGAAGCCGGTTTCGTGTCGATTACCCCGTTGCAAACCGATTTAACGCGCCATCCAGCGCGCCGTGATGTGCAGGACTGGTTGGATGCCTTTGCCTGAGCTTTCACTCATTGAGCGTCTGGGACGAGGGATGACCTCCCAGCGCACACGAGACCGTATGGTTGATCGCCTGATTGAGCAGGGGATCCGCCACCCAAAGGTGTTGGACGTGATGGCCAGCGAACCTCGCCATCTGTTTGTCGATGAGGCCCTGGCTCATCGCGCCTATGAGGACACTGCGCTACCAATCGGGTTTGGGCAGACGCTCTCCCAGCCGCTTACGGTTGCCCGTATGACCGAGCTGGTGGTGAAAGCCGAGCCGCGTCGCGTGCTGGAAGTCGGCACAGGCTCTGGCTATCAAACGCTGATTTTATCGCGCCTGGTGAAAGAGCTTTACTCGATTGAGCGTATTTATGCCCTGCACGAGCGGGCAAGCGAGCGTTTGTGGCGGCTGGGGGCCGAGGCCAGATTGACCGTGGCTGACGGCGGTGAAGGGTGGTCCGCGGCGGCACCCTTTGATGTTATTTTGTTGACCGCCTGTGCTCAGACGCTGCCAGAATTGTTGCTTGAGCAGCTCAGCCGTGATGGGGTATTAATTGCCCCGCTTGAGGAACCTGACGGCAGCCAATGGCTTACTCAAATAAAGCGCATTGGCGGTGCCTTTGAAAAGCGGCGGCTTGAGCCCGTTCGCTTTGTACCCCTATTGCAAGGAGTGGTGGATTGAAGCGTAAAGCCTTGGGAATCTTTTTAAAAGGCGCCGGAATGGGCGCCGCTGATGCCGTACCCGGGGTGTCTGGTGGCACAATTGCCTTTGTGACCGGTATTTATGAAGAACTGATCAATACCATCAAGCAGTTTAGCCCCCGTGCGTTGGGGGTGTGGCATCGCAACGGCTGGCGCGCTTTATTCCAGTATTTGAACCTGGCTTTCTTGATTCCTCTGCTGACGGGTGTCGGGATCAGTCTGGTGAGCGTGGCGCACCTGGCGTTATGGCTAATGGAGGCGCACCCGCTATTGCTCGACGGGTTTTTCTTTGGTTTGGTCGCCGCTTCCTCGCTTGTCGTGGGGCAAGCCGGGAGGCGCTGGCGGTTCTGGTTTGTGATTCCACTGTTAGCAGGCCTGGTGCTGGCCAGCATGTTGCCGAGTTTAATGCCGCTGGTACTATTGATCGGCAATGAAGCGCTCGTTGTCATGGTGGCCGGCTGTATCGCGATTAGCGCCATGCTGTTGCCTGGCGTGTCAGGCAGCTTTTTGTTGCTCACGATGGGACTCTACGGCACGATTATGGGGGCTATCCGCAGCTTCGATATCACGATCATTGTGCTGTTTGGTATGGGGTGTGTGATTGGCTTGGCATCGTTTTCACGCCTATTATCTTGGCTGTTAAAACGCCACCATGACTTTACCATGCAGCTACTTTTAGGGTTTATTATCGGCTCATTGCCGGTTCTCTGGCCGTGGCGTGAGCTGTTACGCTATCAAATAGGCCCTAGCGGGCAAATGATTCCATTGGATTATCGTTATTTGCTGCCGAGTGATTATGCGATGTTGACCGGCACTTCAGCGCAGGTCATTGGTGTGGTGGCGCTAATGGCTATTGGCGCACTGCTGGTCGTATTGTTAAATCGTCAGGCAGGACAGGCGGCCACGTCTGATTCAAAAATACCGCGCAGCGCTGAAAAGGAGTAGGGTTTGCATGCGTAAAATCTTCATGATGTCAGCGTTAGTATTGGCGATTAGCGGGTGTGCCAATCAGCAGCATGGCGCCCCGCAGGTGCGTGATTTAAGCGAAGCGCGCAGTGCCGTGGAAAATTCGCCTCAATATACTGTAAAGCCCGGCGATACCCTGTATGGCATTGCCTGGCAGCATAATCTGGATTATCGGCAGTTGGCCGCGATGAACAATATTGAGGCACCCTATCAGATTCGTCCTGGGCAGATGATTGCCTTGCGTGATGGGGGCTCACGCGCTAATAATTCACCGTCCAATAATGCTCAGCCTAATAACCAGCCGCAAAATGCCCGCAGTGAATCGCGTGGCGTAGTGGCGACGGGGTTAAATCCCCCGACGACGGCGGTAGCCAGTAACGACCAGGAACTCGATTGGCTGTTGCCTGACGAGTCGGCGATTGAGCGTAATCAACGTTTAAACGCTGAGGGTCAGGCACAAGAGCGTACTAATCGTCAGGCCGTTGAGAGCGCTGAACAGGTAGCCGCTAGCAGCAATACGCCGCGTGAAGAGCCGGCCAAGCCAGAGGTCGTGGCAGCGGCTGAAGTAGAAGAGCCAAAACCTGAACCAGAGCCGGCGGCAGCTCCTGCACGCGAACCGGCGGAACAGCCCGTTGCCCAATCCGCGGCACCTGCTGCCACGCCTCCGGCACGTACAGATCGTTCATCGCGCACTTTCACGCCTGCAGAGACGATAAACTGGCAGTGGCCGACCGATGGACAGGTCACCGGCAAGTTTGGTGAAGGGGACTCGATTACCGCCGGGATTGATATCGACGGACAAAAGGGGCAACCTGTCAAAGCGGCTGGTCCTGGAATTGTCGTTTATGCAGGCAGCGGCGTACGTGGATACGGCAATCTCATCCTTCTTAAACACAATGATCAGTTCTTGAGTGCCTACGCGCACAACGACAGTTTAAGCGTTAAAGAGAATGATGTAGTGGAAGCGGGCGAGGTAATTGCCACCATGGGTAATAGCGATGCAGGAAGTGTCAGGCTGCATTTTGAGGTGCGTCGCGATGGACAGCCTCAGGACCCATTGGACTTTCTCCCCTCACGTTAACCACGGCCTGCAGCTAGGCAGGTGGATAATGGCAAGCTCTATGAATCAGCGCTAAGCCGCTGATTCAGCATAATAACAATAACGGTATTGCGCACCGACAGTGCGACTACCCTTTAATTTTTGGAAAAGGCGGGCGGGCGATACTACGGGGGTAAGACCATGAGTATGCTGGAGAAGGATCTACAGGAGGTTGACCTGGATGCTGCCGAAGAAGCGTTGGATAACGCTGACGATGATGTCGCAGCGGAAGAGGATGCCTTTGAAAAAGCATTAGGGCGCGAGGATCGGCAGTCAACTCAAAGCTTAGATGCTACGCAAATCTACCTCAATGAAATAGGGTTTTCGCCGCTATTAACGCCAGAAGAAGAGGTCTATTACGGCCGCTTGGCGCGTAAGGGAGATGCACTGGGTCGTTCACGAATGATCGAGTCCAACCTGCGGCTGGTGGTTAAAATTGCCCGGCGCTACCTCAACCGGGGGCTAACGCTGCTTGACCTGATCGAAGAAGGTAATTTAGGCCTTATTCGTGCGGTTGAAAAATTTGACCCTGAACGTGGGTTTCGCTTTTCAACGTATGCAACGTGGTGGATTCGCCAGACTATCGAACGTGCGCTGATGAACCAGACGCGGACGATTCGTTTGCCGATTCACGTTGTTAAAGAGCTTAATATTTATCTGCGCGCAGCACGTGAACTGACCCAAAAGCTTGACCATGAAGCAACCGCAGAAGAGATTGCTGAACATCTCGATAAGCCGGTTGATACGGTTAAGAAAATGCTGGGCCTCAACGAGCGTGTCTCCTCGGTCGACTACCCCATGGGTGGCGAGAGCGATAAACCGCTGATCGATACCCTGGCTGATGACGATGTACAAGGCCCCGAAGGCAGTCTGGTCGATGGTGATGTGCGTGAACACGTGGATCACTGGCTGGATGAGCTAAGTGATAAACAGCGCGAGGTCGTTGTGCGCCGTTTCGGTTTACGCGGCCATGAAGCGGCCACTCTTGAGGAAGTGGGCGCGGAAATTGGCCTGACCCGTGAGCGTGTTCGACAAATTCAGGTGGAGGCGTTAAAGAAACTGCGCCGCTCACTTGAGAAGCAGGGCCTTTCATTAGAAGCTATTTTCGAAAGCTAGTTGATACGACCCATTCAGTAGGCACTGCCTTGACGCACCGAGTTTATGCTCGGTGCGTTGCCGTTAGGGCGATGGTTTATTGGGAACTTATTATGTATAAGCGAGATACGTGATGCGCCCGCTCGTGGCCCATATTGATCTAGACGCGCTGCGTCACAACTATCAGTTAGCATGCCGCTGTGCGCCGCAAAGCCGCTCTGTGGCGGTTATCAAGGCCGATGCTTATGGGCATGGTGCCGTGGCGTGCGCTCACGCACTCGAAAGCCTGGTGCCGGCGTTTGCGGTCGCGTGTATCGAAGAAGCCATTGCCTTGCGTCAAGGCGGTATCAATAAGCCCATCGTGTTATTGGAAGGCATTTTTAGTGCTGATGAGCTGCCGCTGGTAGACCGCTATGGGCTATGGACGGCTGTGCATAGCGCGTGGCAGGTTGAAGCGCTGACGGCATTTTCACCCAGCCAGCCGATTCCCGTTTGGTTAAAAGTTGACTCGGGTATGCATCGGCTAGGCTTTGATGTGCATGAAGCTCAGACTATCTGGCAGCGTCTGGTCGATGCGCCACAAGTGACCGCGCTGCACTTGATGAGTCATTTCGCGACGGCGGACGCGAGCGACGGGGGCTATTTCAATCAGCAGATACAGCGCGTACAGGCGCTGGCAAAAGCGCTTGATGCACCCCTGTGCCTGGCTAATTCACCCGCCACGCTTGCCTGGCCTGCCGCGCATGGCGACTGGAACCGCCCTGGCATTATGCTGTACGGCAGCGACCCGCTGGAAGTTGCCAACGACACTACCCGGCAGTTACGCCCGGTGATGAGTTTGCGTTCGGAAATTATTGCCCTGCGTGAGCTGGATGAAGGCGAACCGGTAGGTTATGCGGGACGCTGGCGCGCCAAGCGTCGTTCGCGTATTGCCGTGGTCGCGGCAGGCTATGGCGATGGCTATGACCGTCACGCGATGGATGGTACGCCGGTGCTGGTCAATGGCCAGCGCTGCGCTATCGCCGGTAAGGTGTCGATGGACATGCTGACCATTGACGTTACCGATTTGAAAGCGGCTGATATTGGCAGTGAGGTGGTGCTCTGGGGTGCCGCAAGCACAGGTGAAGTGCTGCCAGTCGATGAGGTCGCAGGCTACTGCGATACGATAAGTTATACCTTGCTGACCGGGGTGTTGCCACGCGTACCCAGACGTTATCAAGAGTCCTTAGTTTAGGTGGTACGTATGTCGAAAAAAGAATACCCACGCTCGTTTGCCCATCCGCGCTACTGGGGCACCTGGCTTGCTATCGGGGCAATGTACGTCGCCGCCTGGTTGCCCTGGGGCATAAAGCTTTGGGTGGGAAAGGTCATCGGGTTGCTCGCGTGGCGCTTTGCCAAGCGTCGGCGCGATATTACGGCCACCAATCTGGCGCTGTGCTTTCCAGAAAAAAGCGCCGATGAGCAGCGCAAGCTAGTCAAAGATACCTTTATTGCCAACGGTATTGGCCTGGTCGAAACGGCCACCGGCTGGTGTCGCGAAGCAGAAGGGTTTCGTCATCGGGTGGCCTATCATGGCCAGGAGCATCTGGCGCATGCCAAGGCTCAGGGAAAGGGTGTGCTGGTAGTCGGCATCCACTTCTCTACGCTGGATTTGGGTGGGGCACTACATTCGCTATTCTTCCCTGCGGATGTGGTTTATCGGCCGCACAATAATCCCCTTTTTGAGCGCTTCATGACCCGCGCGCGGTCACGCATTTTTGGTCAGGCGATTGACCGGCACGATTTGCGCGGCGTGGTGCGGCGTATTAAGGCCGGGCATATTGTCTGGTACTCACCGGATCAGGATTTCGGTCGCGATGTCAGCGTGTTTGCACCGCTATTTGGTCAGCAGGCGGCCACCATCCGCCTGACATCAAAAATCGCCCGGATGACCGGGGCGCCGGTAGTGCCACTGATGTTTCACCGCAATCCCGATAATCGCACCTATACCATCGAGTGCTTGCCGGCGTTCGAGAACTTCCCAAGTAGGGATGAAGTGCTGGACGCCACTCGGGTGAATCAGTTTATCGAGCGGGCGATTCGCAAGCATCCTGAGCAGTACCTGTGGCTGCACCGGCGTTTCAAGACCCGTCCTGAAGGGGAAGAGGGATTTTATTAACCCTTTGTATGAAGCCTCTCACTAATCGAGAGGCGGCCTTGAGCAACTCTACGCGGGGGCGCTATTAATACCTCCTTGTACGCTACTTTCGCCATCTGACCGCCATGGATGGCGGAAATGCCGGAAATGTCAGGAACTGTTTTCCGGCCTTGGCGAAAGACCCCCGCTACGGGTTACTCAGGACCACGCTACCTGTGGCAGGTACTATCAGCAAAAAGCCGACTCGCGTCGGCTTTTTTTCGTCTACTCGGCGATTAGTCGAGGTTGCGCGAGTAGAAGATTTCCAGCATCTCTTTACGCAGACGGCTCTCGATATCGCGGGCCTCTTCAAAGGTAATATCGCGACGCGAAGTGCCGAACAGGTAGTTATCGAGTTCGAAATCCTTGAGCAGCATCTTGGTATGGAACATGTTGTCTTGATACACGTTCACATCCATCATTTGATACGCTTGTTTGGTATCTTCTGCCAGGTAGTCCTGGATCGAAGCAATATCGTGATCGATAAACAGCTTCTTACCGTCTACATCGCGTGTGAAGCCACGAACACGGTAGTCCATGGTCACGATGTCGGAGTCAAAGCTGTGGATCAGATAGTTGAGCGCTTTCAGCGGGCTGATATGGCCACACGTTGAAACATCGATATCCAGACGGAACGTGCTGATGCCGTTATCGGGATGCGACTCCGGGTAGCTATGCACGGTGACATGGCTTTTATCCAGATGAGCAACCACGGTTTCAGGCAGAGGGCCTGGGCCTGGTTCTGTTTTCTCTGGATTGGCCTCATCAAGCTCATGCTCAGCAATGAGAATGGTGACGCTCGCTCCGTGAGGTTCATAATCCTGACGGGCGATATTTAGCACATGCGCGCCGATAATATTGGTGACATCCTTCAATATCTGCGTCAACCGTTCGGCATTGTAAAGCTCATCGATATAGTCGATATAAGCTGCACGCTGCTCTTCGGTTTTGGCATAACAGATGTCGTAAATATTAAAGCTCAGCGAGCTTGTCAGGTTATTAAACCCGTGGAGTCGGAGATTATCTGTCATGTCCGAACCTCCCTATGGCAGATGAAAATACCCCGACGAGCCAGCGCCGGAACCGAAAAGTACCTATTGCTACCCTCGCAACACCGCTTATATAAACGCGTAGGTAAGACAGTAGGGGGTAATACAAGCCGGCGTATTATGCCCGGCCCTGACGCGCTATGCATCCGACGGATGCATTTTTTTAACTTATCAGGCGTGACGGGCCGTAAGGGCAGGCGCTGGACGCTGCTCGCGTGCCTCAAGCTTCTTTGGTCTCAAACGAATGAGTGATCTCAACACCGCCTTTAACCAGCATGATGGAAGCGCTGCAGTATTTTTCTGCGGAAAGCTCTACCGCGCGTGCAACCTGCTTCTCTTTTAGCGCCCGACCAGTGACCACGAAATGCACATGAATTTTGGTAAATACCGCAGGCACTTCGTCAGCGCGCTCAGCGTCGAGTTCGGCAACGCAGTCGGTGACATCCGCGCGCGCTTTATCCAGAATATTCAGGATATCAAACGCGGTGCAGCTACCCATGCCCATCAGCAGCATTTCCATAGGGCGCGGGCCCGTATTGCGGCCGCCGTGATCGGGTGGGCCGTCAATAATAACGCTGTGTCCGCTACCTGACTCGGCGACAAACTGACGACCATCTGTCCATTTTACCTTTGCTTTCACGTAGCTCTCCTCATCTAGGCAACGACAGGTAAGTCGCGCAGCATAACATTTCTATGCCAGGGCGCACTGTTTGAATCCCCGCCCCGGCGTTCTTTGATCGGTGATGGTTATAGGCTTAAAAAGTGCTCCAGAGCGGCAAGGCGCTCTGGTGTGCCTATATCCACCCAGTGCCCGGTGAAATGCTCGCCGCTAACGCGCTGTTCGTTCATGGCGTGTTTAAACAGCGGTGCCAACGCAAATGCCCCGGGGGGGTGGCCTGCCAGTAAAGCAGGATGAATAATGCTCACTCCTGCGTATGTGTAGCGCGGCGTGCCGTGAGTTAACGCGCGGCCATGCTCAAGGGCAAAGTCGCCATCTACATGATGTGCAGGGTTATCTACCAGCACGAGGTGCGCCAGGTCGTCGCCTTTGAGCATGGCCTGGGCAGGCAGGTAGTCGCACCAGATATCACCGTTGACCAGTAAAAATGGTGCGTCGCCCAGCAGCGGTAGGGCGTTTTGAATACCCCCGCCTGTTTCAAGCGGCGTAGATTCCTGGCTCCAGTGAATGCGTAGGCCGTAAGTTTGCCCATCGCCCAGCGCTTGAATGATCTGCTCTGCGTGGTAGCTAACGTTGATCACTACCTCGTTAAAGCCTGCCTGCTGAAGCCGCTCAAGGTGGTGAACAATCAGCGGCTTACCTGCCACAGGCAGTAACGGTTTTGGGCAGTGATCGGTTAAAGGGCGCATCCGCTTGCCTAGCCCGGCCGCTAAAATCATGGCTTTCATTGTGTGCTTTCCGCCAGGCGTTGGGTAATCGCGGGGCGCAGGGTGTTATTAACCCACTCGGCAAACGCTGTGTGCTCGGGCAGCGCGGCTAGGCTGTCTTCCAGGTGATCTAGAAAGTGCGGCAGGCGTTCCAGGTAGCCCTGTTTATGATCGCGTATCGTAAGGCGGCAAAAGATCCCCAGTACCTTGAGCGAGCGCTGAGCCGCCATAGCGTGGCACTGGGTTATAAACGTAGCCGCTGTCAGCGAGCCGGGAAGGCGGCCGTCGCGGCGCGCCTGAGCATAAAAAGTGTTGGCTAACTGGGTAAATTGAGGCTTGGTAAATCGCCAGTAGCGGCCGCACAATAACGAAATGACGTCATAGCTGATCGGGCCCGCCACGGCGTCCTGAAAATCAATCATATACAGGCGGTCGTGACTGACCATAATGTTCATGGCGTCAAAGTCGCGGTGTACACTCACGAAGGGCTGCACAAGCGCTTGCTCAATAAGCGCCGAGCGCAGTGGCTCCCAGCTGGGCGGAGTGGGTAGCTTCAGCCAGCTGCCCAGGCACCATTCGGGAAAAAGATCGAGCTCGCGGGCGAGTAGCGGTGCATCATAGGCAGGCAGTGCGCTGGGGCCGGCCCGATTCTGCAGCTCGGCAATCAGTGCCAGCGCTTTTTCGTGGTAATTAAGCACGCTATTTTCATCGCTAAACAGGTCTTGCATGGGCGTGCTGCCCAAGTCGTCCAGCAGTAAAAAACCGTCATCTAGATTGGCGGCATGAATTTTGGGCACGGGCAGCCCTGCTGCATACCAGCGGTTGCCAATGGCTACAAAAGAGGAAGAATCCTCTTGAGCAGGGGGCGCATCCATCACAATCTGTGTGTCGCCACCAGGAAGCGTTAGACGAAAATAACGCCGGAAACTGGCGTCGCCACCCGCCGGTGATAGAGTAATAGTGGCCTGATTCAGGCTATTTTGTTCAGCGGCCCATCGGGTGAGGGCATTTATCCGGGAAGAGGACATGCAAGCTCCTTGCTGGTCGGGCATCATGCGGGCTGTATAATACCTATTCTGGATGCCAAGGATAACGAACATGGGCAAGCGATTTTCGCGCACTTTACCGGTTGCGCATACGCTGATGGGCAGTTTGCTCGCGGGCGCCTCGTTTTCGGCGGTGGCGCAGGATCAGACGCTGCCCGCCGAAGCGCTCGACTGGCAGGCCTGGGGGCAAGGTGAAGCGTCACAACAATTATGCCGTGGGCGCTATGTGATGCCCGGCTACCGGTTGCCCGCTGAGCAAGACCCGGCGACACTGTCGGTTGAAACACAAGAAGCGGATTACGCCTCTGACGGCGAAGCACTGCTACGCGGTGATGTCGTGTTACGGCGCGCTAACACCGAGCTTGAAGCCGACCGCATTTTTCTACCCGCCAACCGCGAGCAGGTAGATGCCGAGGGAAATCTGGCGCTGCGCGATGGTCAGGCCCTGCTGCGTGGCGATAGTGCGACCCTGATGCTCAACGAGGACCGGGGCACTATAAACAATAGCCACTATGTGCTGTATGAAGCGCATATGCGTGGTCAGGCAAGCCAGCTTGAGCAGACGGGCGAATCCCAGTATCGCCTGCATGATGCTTCCTTCACAGCGTGTGATCCCGGTGCTAATACCTGGCAGCTGGTGAGCAGTGATATCCGGCTGGATCAGGCCAAAGGGTTTGGCACCGCGCGACATGCACGCCTGGAAGTCAAAGATGTGCCTATCTTTTACTGGCCGTGGCTGCGCTTTCCAATTGATGACAAGCGCCATACAGGCCTGCTGTCACCGGCTATCGGGTTTTCCTCGGATGGCTTTGATTACGCCCAGCCGTTTTACTGGAACATTGCCCCTAACCACGATGCTACCATCACGCCGCGCTGGATGACCGATCGTGGTTTGCTGCTTAACGGTGAATACCGCTACCTGTTCTCCGAGAGTGCAGGCACCGTCGAGGGCGGTTACTTAAGTAGTGATGACGGCGGTACCAACGGCGATAATCGCTTTGACGGCCAGGATCGCTGGTATATCGATGCGCAGCATGCCGGGCGTATCAATAACCGCAGCAATTACCAGTTACGCTATGGTGCGGCCAGCGACGGTCGCTATTTTGACGATTTCGGTGGCCAGTTCGGTGATAGCGACCGGGTCAGTATGGAACGGCTTGCCCAAGTCGACTATCAAGGCGAACGCTGGCAACTGGATGCCCGTGCACAGGGTTTTCAGCGTCTTGAAGATCCGCTTAGCGATACCGATAAGCCGTTTTATCGTCTGCCCAGCTTAACCGCCAATTCCAATTGGCAGCTGGGTCACGGGCTCTATAGCGAATGGCGCTCCAATGTCACTTACTTCTGGCGGGATGTGGATGAGCGCCGCGTGCCCGAGCAGGAAGCCGCGACCGGTAGCCGTTTGCACCTGACGCCCGCCGTCGGTTGGCGCGCCGAGAACTCTTGGGGGTATGTGGAGCCACGCACCGAGCTATGGCATACGGCCTATGACCTGGATTATGGCGAGCGGGAAACCGATCGGGGGACAACCCCTAGTCGCAGCATAGCAATTACCTCGGTGGATAGCGGTTTGGTATTTGAGCGTGAACTCGAGCTGGGTAGCCGTGATTATCGGCAGACCCTGGAGCCGCGCCTCAACTACGCCTATGTGCCGCGTACCAACCAGACCCAGCTGCCTGATTTCGACAGCCGTGAGCGTGCGTTCTCCTGGGATCAGCTGTGGTCACCTCATCGGTTTTCCGGGGCCGACCGGGTAGGCGATCTGAATCGCGTATCATTGGGCGTGCAGTCACGTCTGATTGAAGACAGTAGTGGTCGGGACCGCTTGACGTTTGGGGTGGGGCAAAGCGTCTATTTTGCCGAGCGTCGCATCGATAGTGAAGGGGACCCGGATACACTGCCTGCGCGGCCGGAAGAGGATCCTAATGTCAATCCGCAGCGCTACTATCAAGCCACACGTGACCGTTCACCACTGGTAACCCGACTGGACTGGCAGATCAATGACCGCTGGAGTACGGGCTACGAGTGGCTTTACGATGACCATCGTGAGCAGACCGAGCGCTCAAGCGTTGATGTGAATTATCGTCATCCGGCAGGCCATGTAGTGAACCTTGGGTACCGTTGGGAGATCGAAGGCTTCGATCCAGATTCGGTGCCCGGCGATGATGGCTTTCGCAATTACAACCGCGAGGAGTGGGATCTGTCGTTCGCCTGGAAAGCCAACACCAGGATTGATTTGATTGGCCGCTACCTTCACGATCAAACCAACGACCGTGCGCTTGAACAAATGGCCGGCGTACAGTGGAACGACTGCTGCTATGGTGTGCAGCTTGTCTGGCGTGAGTGGGTAGATGATAACGATACGGCACGCGTTGAAGATGACTTTAACGATCGCGGGCTATTTTTACGCTTTGTATTCCGTGGCTTAGGTGGCGTTGGCCAGCAGGCCGATAGCTATTTTGAACGGACCATTCCGGGTTACCGTCCTACGCCTTTGTAATGACGTTCTTGAATGGCGACTGAAAGAGACCTTTTATGAAGACCAGAAATACGCTGCTAGCCCATGCAAAAATCGTATCGGCCACGGGTGTCATGGCCCTTTGCATTGGTGCCGGTGCGCTCGTTACGCCGCTTGTATCGCAGGCGCAAGATTTTGCGTCTACCCAGCGCCAGCCGATCGATAGCGTCGTCGCCGTGGTAAACGAGGGCGTTATCATGCGTAGCGAGCTTGATGGCCGGGTTGCCCAAATACAGCAGCAGGCCCAGGCGCAGGGCGGCTCGCTTCCGGCGCGCTCAGCGCTTGAAGCCCAAGTGCTTGAGCGGATGATCATGGATGAAATCCAGATGCAGCTAGCCCGCCGCAGCAACTTGAGCGTTGATGATACTGAGCTTAACCGTCAGCTACGCACGATTGCTGAATCCAACGATATGACCTTGGAGCAGTTTGCTGACGAAGTGGAATCTGAAGGCATGACGCTTGCCGACGTACGTGAAGATATCCGCCGTGAAATGCTGATGCGCCAAGTGCAGCAACGTCAGGTAGGTCAGCGCGTATCGGTAAGCGACCGCGATGTGCAGCGTGTGCTGGAACAGCAGGGCAGCCAGGCGAGCGATCAGGCATTTGTCGAAGAAATCCGTGCGCGCCACATTCTGATAGAGCTGACGCCGACGCGCAGCGAAGATCAGGCCCGCGCGCGTGCCCAAGAAGCTCGCCAGCGTCTACAGCAAGGCGCTGATTTTGCGTCAGTGGCGCGTGAGTTTAGCGATGATCGCGGCAGCGCCCTCAACGGCGGCGAACTTGGCTGGGTACGGCCTGGTCAAACCGTTCCAGCGTTTGAGCAGGCGATGCAGTCACTGAACGTTAACCAGATTTCTGAGCCCGTGCGTTCTCAGTTTGGTTATCACGTTATCGAAGTAGAAGAGCGTCGTCGTCAAAACGTCACCGAGGAGAGTCGTCGCGAGCAGATTCGCCAGGCGATTTTCCAGCGCCGTGCCAACGAAGAACTGCAAACCTGGCAGCAGGAAATTCGCTCGGAAGCCTTTGTGGATATTCGTCTCTAATGACTCAAAACGCTGGCCTGCCGCTGCTGATCACTACCGGCGAACCCGCGGGCGTCGGGCCTGAACTGGTGCTGATGTTAGCGTCGCAGGGCAACCTGCCTGAACAGACCGTGGCGATCGGCGATGTAGATATGCTGCGCCAGCGTGCGGCTGAGCTTGCGCTTGATGTAACGCTGGTGGAAGCCCGTCCCGGTGAGCCGGTCAAGGCATCGGCTGGCAAGCTTCCGGTATGGCCGGTCGCACTCAAGGAGCCTGCGATGCCGGGAGTACTTAATCCGGCTAACGCCGAGTACGTGCTGGCAACGCTCGAACTGGCTGTTAACGCATGTATGGCCGGTCAGGCGGCGGCTATCGTTACGGCGCCGCTGCATAAGGGTGTAATTATCGAGGGCGGCTATCCAGACTTTACCGGGCATACGGAGTGGCTGCGCGATGCCTGTGGCGTCGATGAGGTGGTCATGATGTTGGCAACCGATGCGGCACTTCATGCACAGGCACCTGATTGGCAGGGCAGCGGTGATTTGCGCGTTGCCTTGGTGACTACGCACCTGCCGCTGCGCCACGTCGCCGATGCGATTACCTTTGATCGGGTGACGCGTATTAGCCGTCTGCTGGCGGCCGACCTGAAACGCCAGTTTGGTATCGCATCGCCACGTATTGCAGTGTGCGGTTTAAACCCCCATGCGGGCGAGGACGGTCATCTTGGTCGTGAAGAGCTGGACACTATTATTCCAGCGCTTGAAGCCCTGCGTGCGGATGGACTTAAGATCGAAGGGCCACTGCCCGCTGATACCCTGTTTACCCCACGCCATTTGGCGGGTGTGGACGCCGTGCTTGCGATGTATCATGACCAGGGCTTGGCAGTACTTAAATACGCTGGTTTTGGCCAGGCGGCCAATATTACCCTGGGCTTGCCGTTAGTGCGCACTTCGGTAGATCATGGCACGGCGCTTGATCTGGCCGGTAAAGGTGTGGCCGACCCCGGTAGTCTGCGTATCGCGCTTTCGCTTGCACGACGCCTTGCCACTCAGCGGGCCAATGCTGCCTGCTAGTCTTATGCTTCACGTTTGAAAAACCTCCAAGGAACTCTGTTAGATGTCTCAAGTGCCCCAGCAGCACCGTGCTCGCAAACGCTTCGGTCAAAACTTTCTACGTGACCTGGGTATCATCTCGCGTATTGTGCGCTCTATTGGGCCGCGGGAAGGCGACCGGCTGGTTGAAATTGGGCCAGGGCAGGGCGCGTTAACCGCCCCTTTGCTTGAGGCCGCCGGGGGGCTTGAGGTGATTGAGCTGGACCGTGATTTGATTCCCGGTCTGCGGGTGCAGTTTTTCAACTATCCCGACTTTATTATTCATGAAGGCGACGCGCTGAAATTTGATTTTGCCGCGCTTAAAGGCGATGGCCCGGCCCTGCGCGTGGTCGGCAACCTGCCCTATAACATTTCAACGCCGTTGATTGTGCATTTGCTAACTGCCGGTAATGCCATCGCCGATATGCACTTCATGCTGCAAAAAGAAGTTGTCGAACGGCTCGCCGCTGAACCGGGCGGTACCGATTGGGGACGGCTTTCGGTGATGGCGCAGTACTACTGCCAGGTGGATCAGCTGTTTATCGTCCCGCCCGAGGCCTTTGTTCCGCGTCCGAAAGTCGACTCAGCCATTGTGCGCCTCACGCCCCACGCTGCCTTACCGCATGTTGCCGATGACCCGGCGCTACTTTTTGAGCTGGTAAAGCTTGCATTTGGTCAACGGCGCAAGACCCTGCGCAATAATTTCAAAGGCCGCGTTAGCCCGGAAACCCTGGAAGAACTAGGGATTGATCCGGTGCGTCGTCCGCAAACGCTAACCGTGGCCGAATATGTGGCCATTGCCAACCGCGTCGCGGCGGATGACGCGCTAAACGCTGGCGGGAGTGATATCGGGTGAGTGGTTTAGCCATTGAGGTCAGCGTGACGCCGGAATACTGTGCGGCGGAGTCTAGCGATGTTGAAACGCGCTACGTCTTCAGCTACACCGTTACCGTACATAATCAAAGCCCACACAGCGTACAGCTGATGGCCCGCTACTGGAAAATCACCCAAGGCGGTGGCGATAGCCAGGAAGTGCGCGGCAAAGGCGTGGTAGGCCAGCAGCCGCTTATCGGCCCCGGTCAGCGCTTTCGCTATACCAGCCGCGCCATTCTACAAACGCCGGTTGGGGTGATGGAAGGCGCCTACACGCTGCTCAATACCTATAGCCAGCGTGCGTTTGAAGTGTCGATCGCTCCCTTTCGTCTGGCCGTGCCGCGCCAGTTGCACTGAACGCGGCTTTAACGCTGAGTGTTATGCCTGAGTTAAGCGCTGGTCCAAGTGATCGCATAAGCGAAGGGCAAGCTGAACCAGCGTCAGGGTCGGGTTGGCGTGCCCGGCGCTGGCAAACACGCTGGAACCTGCCACGTACATATTATCCTGGGCAAACAATCGGCAATCGGCGTTGACGATGCCTTGCTCAGGGTGATGGCTCATGCGCGTACCGCCCATATGATGGCGACCCGCGAGCTCGCCATCGGTGGGCAGCGTGACAGGCAGTGCAGCAAGCCAGTCCGCCAGCTGTACCCGGCCAATATCCGTGTCCAGCAGGTACTCGCCCAGCAACAGCAAGCTTTCGCGAATAGTGTGCCGGTCAAGCGCGGACTGTTGCCATACCAGTCGGCTACGCGGAATACCCAGTGTATCAAGCTCATCGGAAAGCTCGATGCGGTTTTCAAAGCGTGGCTCCTGCTCCCAGGCGGCTCTTAACATCGCACCATGCAGTACACGGCCTTGGGCTTGCCACTCGACAATACGCTCCCCCAGTGAAGGCGCCTGCAGGCTAAGCTCATCGATTAGCGCCTGTGTCGCCTCAGGATTCATGCGGTGCAAACGCAGGCCGCAGTTGAGTATCTCCCGGTTTGCGAGTGCCTGCTCATTGGGGGATAGAAAAACGTTATAGGCCTCATCCAGCCCTAACGCCTCCGGCTCAAAGATAAGCGCCTGGCCGACCGTTGCGTGAGGATGCTCCATCCAGTAGCGCCCCAACGTCTGGGCCTGAGGAATCAACTGGCCGCTCGCCTGTTGATTGCACCAGAGCAGTAAGCGGGCATTATCAATGCCCCCACAGGCCAGAATGAAGTAGCGGGCGCGCACCTGATGCTGCTCGCCCTGGTAGTTAGCAAACGTCGCGCTGGCAACTCGGCCGTCGGTCGTTTCCAGTGCGACGAGATTGGCGTTTAAGCAGCACAGCAGATTTTCTGACTCACTCAGCGTATCGGCGTACTTCAGCTGTACGCGAGTGGGGCCTCCCAGCGAGAAGTAGATACGGCTAAGCGCGGACGACTCAATGGGCTCATCCGCTGGGATAGGGTCTAAATCAAGCAGATCAGCCGCGGCGCTAAAGTAGGGCGTAAGCTCCGTATGGCTAATCGGCCAGGCGGTCTCGGGAGCGGCGGTTTTGGCGGTGAAATCATACGGATCAAGCGGGCGACAAACGCCACCCCAATGATTCGTCGAGCCACCCAGCTGACGCAGTCGGCTGGCTTCAAGCGGAAGATACGCATCACCGACGACCTCGCCACGGTAGCTATCCTGGGAGCGTTCGCTAAATACTTCATCGCCCCCTTCGCACATCAGAATGCGGTGCCCCTGGCGGGCAAGCGTCACGCCAATCGATACGCCGGCGGCCCCGCTACAATAATGCACACATCCACTGTATCGCCCAGCTCAGCGAGCTTTTCGAAAGGCAGGTACATTAGCGGTCACTCGCGCGTAGCAGCCAGCCGTTAACCATTATGCTGTCTGGGGTATGGCGTGAGGTTGGAGCGGGCGGTTGGCTCTGTGCGCTGGCAGCCGGGAGCAGAGCGCTAACCGGCACGAGCACTACACTCATGCCGGCAAGCGTTGCAGCTTTTAATAGCCGACGCCGTGTATAAGTAGGCAGCATAATCGTTATATTGTCCCTGGCCTTGGATGGTTTACTTTGCAAGGTGTTATAAGCGTTATGAAAAGCAGTATTCTGAAAAGTAACCGCGCCTACATTACCGACGCTTAATTTATATTGATGCAAATTTGCCCATCCCACCAGAGCAAATTTGCGAATAAAGCTAACGTACAATAAGCAGTACGTTTGGATGAGCAGTACGTTTGGATGAGTAGTAGGTTTTGATGAGTAGCACGTTTGGGTTAGTGCGATATCGGTTATTTTCATGCTCGTTATTTTTCAACACTCTTTATTTTCAATAGTGTTTTGCAGCACTCTTTTTTTATTCAACATAAGGCCCCGCGCATGAGTACCTACGCGATTGGCGATCTGCATGGCTGCTACGCCGAGTTTGTGGCGTTGCTTGAGAAGCTCAATTTTAATTCCACCCAAGATACCCTGTGGCTGGTGGGGGATGTGATTAACCGTGGCCCCGGCTCGCTTGAGTGCCTGCGTGAAGCACAGGCGCTAGGCGGCGCAGTACGCTGCGTGCTGGGTAATCACGATTTTCACCTGTTAGTGGTGGCGCGTGGCGGAGGCAAGCAGAAAAGACACGATACGTTAAGCGAGATTTTAGCCGCGCCCGATCGCGAGCCAATGCTTGACTGGCTGCAAGGCCAGCCACTCGCCGTATCTCAGGGCAATACCTTGATGACCCACGCCGGATTATTGCCCCAGTGGAGTGTCGAACAGGCGGTGGCGTATAGCCGTGAAGTCGAGCAGGCTTTGGCCGGTGAGCAGTCAGGGCGTTTTTTAACCGAGCTGTTTGGTAATCAGCCTGATCGTTGGCGTGAAGACCTTGAAGGGATGGACCGGCTGCGCTTTATCGTTAATGTCATGGCACGCATGCGCTTTATTGACGCGCAGGGGCAACTGGATTTTGCAGCGAAAGAAGGCTTGGAAAGCGCCCCGGCAGGGTTTGCACCATGGTTTCAGTACCCACGTGACGATGACCCGCATCTACTGTTTGGCCATTGGGCGGCTCTTGAGGGCAAAACGCCTGGCGCCAAGGTGCGTGTAGAAGCGTTGGATACCGGCTGCGTATGGGGAGGGTCGCTAACCGCGCTTAACCTGGATACCGGCGAGCGGGTCAGCGTACCCAGTCAGCAGCAAGGAGAGCGCTAGTGGCTGCGAATCCCAACGATCCGTGTATTGCCGGGCTGGATGTGTACCGCGTGGGTGGCGCCGTGCGTGACGCGCTTTTAGGCTGGCCTGTCTATGATAATGACTGGGTCGTGGTCGGCGCGACGCCAGAGGCCATGCGCCAGCGGGGCTTCAAGCCGGTGGGCCGCGATTTCCCGGTATTTCTGCATCCTGAAACCGCCGAGGAGTATGCTCTGGCGCGTACCGAGCGCAAGTCCGGCTACGGGTATTCAGGCTTTGAAGTGCACGCAAGCCCTGATGTCACCCTGGAAGAGGACTTGCTGCGTCGCGATCTTACCGTTAATGCGATTGCTCAGCGGGTAGATGGGCCGCTCATTGATCCCTTTAACGGTCAGCGCGATATCGAAAAGCGCGTGCTGCGGCATGTTTCCCCGGCATTTAGCGAGGACCCGCTGCGTGTACTGCGCACGGCGCGCTTTTTAGCCCGCTATAAGCCGCTGGGGTTTTGTATCGCCGATGAAACGCTGGCGCTGATGACGCAGGTGAGCCGTAGCGGTGAACTTGAACATCTGGCGGCTGAGCGAGTGTGGGTGGAAACCGAGAAGGCGCTTGGCGAGCCGGACCCACAGGCCTACTTTACGACGCTAGCACAGTGCGAAGCGCTGTCGGTATGGTGGCCGGCATTGGCTGACGGCAGGCTTGAACAGGGGCTGGCAGCAATGCAGAGCGCTCCAGACGATAGCCAGACGTCGCGCGCCCACTGGCGCTACGCGTTACTCGTCAGCGTGCTGGAGGATACTGAGCGCGAGGCTGTGGCCAAGCGGTTACGTTTACCCAACGCCGTGGCTCAGCTGGCACGCTATGTAGCCTTGAGTCTGCATCTGCTAAAAGCGCCTTTGGAACCAGCCGCCGTACTTCACTGGCTGGAGCGCCTGGACGGTTGGCGCAAGCCTGAGCAGGTCGAAACCCAGCTTCAGCTAGTGGGGGGCGTTGCCAAGGCAAGCGTGGCGCCATTAAGCGCTGCCTGGGAAGCTGCGCGTAACGTAAGCCCGCAGGCATTGATAGCTCAGGGTTTCAAAGGGGCGGCGTTGGGCGAGGCGTTGCGTGAACAGCGCCAGCAGGCGGTGATGAATGCACTGGGATAGGCTGTCAATTGGTCTGGCTTATCTTCCCAACGCCTTTTGCGGCATGGTGTCTGCATGGGATATCCAGGCACCGCCCCAGGTGAAGTCAATCGGCCAAAGGCGTTGGCTGCCCAGTGTGAAGTTATGCCAAAGCGCCGCGTAAGGCGTATCGCAAGCGGGGTGTCGTTCATCGGGGAGTAGCTCAGCCAGGGGCTGTAGCACAAAGGCGTTATAGGTGATTTCGTCGCGGGGCAGGGAAATGCCATTCACAACGCCACACAGGCTGCCGACGGTTAACAGGTCGATATCCAGCACCTTGGCGCTATATTTGGTCATGCCGGGCTTGCGGCCGTGAAGGATCTCGACGCTTTTAGCCCACGCCTGTAGCTGGCGCGGTGACCAGTCGCTTTCAAACGCAACGACCAGGTTATAAAAGTTGTGTTTATCGCTAAACCCCACGGGCTCACTTTCAAACACGCGCGAGACCTGTAAAGGGCCAAAAGTGTCAAACAGGGCGTCAAGGCACGAGCGTATATGGCGCACGGGGTTAACATTACTGCCTAAACTAACGGTAACCAGGCTCATAGGGTAACGTCCTTGGTGACCTCCGGTAGCTCACCGCGGGTAATCTCAAGGCCTACGCTGGTGGCCTGAGGGACTGCGCCGGGTTTGCGCACTCTTAAGCGTAACCATGAAATTGAAAACTCGCTGCGCAAACATTCCGCCAGACGCTCTGCAAAGGTTTCGACCAAGGCAAACTGGTGGGCGTCGGCAAAGCGCTGGATCCGCTGGCAAATGGCGGCATAATCCAACGTCAGGCTTAGATCATCGGTGGCAGCAGCCGGGCGAATGTCAGTCGCCAGCGTTAAATCCAGGCTCAGCGACTGTTGAATGGTGCGCTCCCAATCGTACACACCGATCACGGTGTCTACTTTTAACGCTTCGATCAAAATGCGATCCACGAGCTTTTCCTCAGCGGCAACAAGCCGGCGATTGTACGTTAGGATGAGACGAAACGACAGTAAGACGGGAACGGCGCCATGACATGGATAGTAATCGGCTATTTAAGCGGTAGCTGGCTGGCAGCGATCAGCGTTTGCCGGCTGGCTGGCGTGCGTGACCCGCGTCGCTGTGGTTCTGGTAATCCTGGGTTTTCAAACGTCCTGCGCCTTTACGGGCCGCGGTTGGCTGGCGCTACGCTGTTTCTTGATGCGCTGAAAGGCATGCCTGTGGTGCTGGCAAGTAAAATGCTGGCATTGCCGGTCAGTTGGCAGGGGTTTATCGGGTTGTCCGTGCTCGTCGGGCATAGCTATCCCGTGTGGTACGGTTTTCGCGGCGGTAAGGCCGTGGCCTGTGCGTTTGGCGTTCTGCTGGTGCTAGTGCCGGGTGTGGCCCTGCTGAGTGCCATGACGTGGGGTTTGCTGGCCTGGCGGTTAAAAACCGCCGCAATAGCTTCATTAGCCAGTGCTCTAGTGGCGCCCCTTGCGTGTGTCTGGCTGGCGCCTGCCTATATAAGCGTGGTGGGTGGCTTAAGCCTGTTAGTGATTTTACGCCACGGGCTTAATATTCGCAGGCTAAGGCGCGGCGAGGAGCCGCGCCTGCGAAAGCCTTAATCGTTAAGAGGTGCCTTGGGTGGCGCTAGGCGATCCAGGGGCCAGCGCGGCGTGGCCTGCATGATGCCATCGCTATCCTGTTCGTCGGCGGCCAGTCGTTGTGCGCCGACATAGGCAATCATGGCGCCATTGTCCGTACAGAATCGGCCACGCGGATAATAGGCTTTTGCCTGACGTTTTTGGCATTCAAGCGCCAGGCGTTCGCGCAGCCGATGATTGGCGCTGACGCCACCCGCCACCACCAGACGCTTAAGCCCCGTTTGATCCAGCGCGCGGCGGCACTTAATGACCAGCGTATCGACCACGGCTTCTTCAAAAGCGCGGGCCACGTCAGCGCGCGCCTGTTCATCAAGCTCATCGGCGTTTTCCAACTGGCGGATCGCGGTTAACGTATGCGTCTTTAGGCCTGAAAAGCTGAAGTCCAGCCCGGGGCGGTCGGTCATTGGGCGCGGGAAGCGAAACCGTTTGGGATCTCCCTGCTCGGCAAGTTTGGCGACCAGGGGGCCGCCGGGGTAAGCAAGCCTCAGCATCTTGGCGGCTTTATCAAACGCTTCGCCCGCGGCATCGTCCACGGATTCGCCCAAAAGCTCATAGAGGCCAAGCCCCTGAACTTCCACCAGCTGGGTATGGCCGCCGGATACCAGTAGCGCCACAAAGGGAAACTCAGGTGCGTCATCTTCAAGCATCGGCGCGAGCAGATGGCCTTCCATATGATGGACACCCAGCACGGGGATATCTAACGCCCGCGCCATGCCGTGAGCTGTGCTTGCGCCCACCATCAGGGCGCCGACCAAGCCAGGACCTGCGGTGTAGGCGATGCCATCCAGGTCACGTCGGGTCAGCTGGGCATCTTTTAATACCTGCTCAATGAGCGGTAGCAGCTTGCGCGTATGGTCTCTTGACGCCAGTTCGGGTACTACGCCGCCGTACTCTGCATGCATGGCAATTTGGCTATACAGCGCGTCGGCCAACAGGCCATCGCCGCCTGAACGGGAAGTGTCATACACAGCGACGCCGGTCTCATCGCAAGACGTTTCAATGCCCAATACGCGCATAACAGGAAAACTCTTTGGGAAAAAATGGTAGAGCGCCCAAGTCTAACACTGTCCCTCTTGGAGGGCGTAAGCATTTGCAAAGATAGCTATTCACGACTAAACTATCGTGCGCTGTAAAACTGGGTCGTACACTGTAGCCGCAATAATGCGTTTATGCTGTACGTACTTTCGAACTCAAGACTCCTTAAGGTAGGTGAGTGCTTAATGCCTTCTGTAAAAGTACGTGATAACGAGCCGTTTGACGTCGCCCTGCGTCGCTTCAAGCGTTCTTGCGAAAAAGCCGGTGTTCTTTCCGAAGTACGCCGCCGCGAGCACTATGAGAAGCCGACTGCTGAGCGTAAACGCAAAGCGGCAGCTGCCGTAAAACGCCACGCCAAGAAAGTTCAGCGTGAGCAAAAGCGTTTCGAACGGCTCTATTGATCCGTACCTGGGGAGAACCAGAGTAGTTAGCTGGTTGTCTCAAGAGGGATGCCAAACGGCCGCCACTAGGTGGCCGTTTGTTTTTCAGGTTTTTGCGCTGTTTAAGGTGATTAGGTAAAGCGCCTGATGACGTTAAACACGCGCTTAGCGCACTGCGCGAGGATGCTCGTCTTTCATGGCAGGCCAGATTCCACAGCGTTTTATTGACGATCTTCTGGGCCGCGTTGACGTGGTGGAAGTGGTTGGTGAGCGCGTGCAGCTTAAAAAAGCTGGCCGGAATTACTCGGGTCTTTGTCCTTTTCATCAGGAGAAAACGCCGTCTTTCACCGTGAGTGCCGACAAGCAGTTCTATCACTGCTTTGGCTGTGGAGTACACGGGAATGCGCTACGCTTTCTGATGGAGTATGACAAGCTGCCTTTTCCTGAGGCAGTCGAGCAGTTGGCGGGGCGTTTAGGGCTTGATGTACCGCGTGAAGGCGCCGATGACCCGCGTGCCCAGCAGCGAGAAAAAAAGCGCAAAGAGGGCGTTAACCTGCTCGAACTTGCCGCTAGTTTTTATCGCGAGCGGCTAAAGATGCGTGACGGGCAGAATGCCCAGCGCTATCTGGAGAATCGCGGGCTTTCTGCTGAGGTGATTCAAACTTACGGCATAGGCTATGCGCCGGGCGGTTGGGAGGCGCTTAAACAGCATCTGAGCGAGCGTGAAATTTCAGAGCCTGTTCAGGTGGAGTATGGCCTGCTGATCCATCGCGAAGATACCGGGCGTACCTACGACCGCTTTCGTGACCGGGTGATGTTCCCGATTCGTGATTTACGTGGGCGGACTATCGCGTTTGGCGGTCGAGTGATGGGCGATGAGCAGCCTAAGTACCTCAATTCGCCGGAAACGCCGGTGTTCCATAAAGGGCGTGAACTTTATGGCCTTTATGAAGCGCGCCAAGCGTCAAGCAAGCTTGAGCAATTGGTTATGGTCGAAGGCTATATGGATGTCGTTGCGCTAGCGCAGTACGGCATCCATAACGCCGTTGCTACCTTGGGGACCGCGACGACCGAGGATCATCTGAGCCGCCTGTTTCGCCTGGTTAGTCGGGTGGTGTTCTGTTTCGACGGTGACCGGGCTGGCCGTCAGGCTGCGAGCCGGGCGCTTGAAACCGCGCTGCCGTTGATGATTGATGGCCGCGAGGCGCGTTTTCTGTTTCTGCCGGAAGGCGATGACCCCGATACACTGGTACGCCGTGAGGGAAGCGAGGCTTTTAAAGACCGCGTAACCTGTGCGATGCCGCTTTCGGAGTTTTTGTTTGAGCAGGCCGCGCAAGGGCGTGACCTGAATACGGTGGAAGGGCGCGAACGTTTTGCGAGCCAGGTACTCGAAGCATTGAATAAAGTGCCCGACGGGATGCTCAAATCATTGCTGCTTGAAGCCTTGGCTAAGCGCAGTGGTTTGGCGCAACAACAGCTTCAAGTGTTGTTGGAAAAGCGCGCAGCGCCACCCAAAGAGCAGGCATATTGGGAGCCCGTCGCGGAACCCGAGGTTGAAGAGGATATAGGTCAAGCAACTCCTCAGCCGCCGAAGCCGCGGACGCGTAGCCAAGTGCTTACTCCGGTGGGGCGCATTGTACAGCTGCTGCTTCATGAACCGAGCGTTGTGTCAGCCGTGCCCGAGAGCTTGGATTGGCTGCCTGAAGATGACGACGCGCCGCTATGTCGTGATTTAATTACGCTCTTGCAAGCTGGGCGTTATCGCAGTCCGCAGGTGGTATTGGCGCATTTTCAGGGCAGCTCGCAAGGCCAGGTATTAGCAGCGTTTGCCAAGCGCGAGTTGTTGATTCCCAAGGTAGCACGGGAAGCAGAGTTAACGGGGTTGATTGAGCATTTACAGCAGAAGCAGCGTAAGCGTTCGCCCCAGGAAGAGTACGAAGCGCTGTTGGCTCAGGAGCGTGCCGGACAGAAGCTTGATAAGCAGCAGCGTCAGCGCTTGGCCAGTTTGGTAGTTGAATTGGCTCAGCGATTTTAACCGGTGTTGGAAGAGGGGTTGAATTTTGCCCTTACCAGCACCAGATATAGGGTCAGTCACCAAGTGCTGGCCTAACCGAACAACCTAACACACCTGAATGACCGCGCAAATACGTTTCGCTGGAAAAAATACAGCAATTTACGCTATACTGTTCGGCTTGTTGAGTTTAATCGATTCAGCGCTCTAGGTGTTTCATTCTTCTTCGTCGAGATAGGGTTTCTATGGCTGGAAATGCGCAGCAGCAGTCACGTCTGAAGGAGTTGATCGCGCGCGGCAAAGAGCAGGGTTACCTGACTTATGCCGAGGTCAACGACCATCTACCCGAGGATATCGCCGACCCGGATCAAGTGGAAGACATCATTGGCATGATCAACGACATGGGTATCCGTGTTGCTGAAGAAGCGCCTGATGAAGACACTTTGATGATGTCGGATCACTCCACGGATGAGTCCGCTGCGGAAGAGGCCGTTGCGGCACTCGCCGCCGTGGAAAGCGACGTGGGTCGCACCACAGACCCTGTACGCATGTATATGCGTGAAATGGGTACAGTAGAACTCTTGACCCGTGAAGGCGAAATCGAAATTGCCAAGCGGATCGAAGAGGGCACCCGTGAAGTGATGTCGGCGCTGGCCTACCTGCCAGGTGCCGTCGCCTCAATTCTGGATGCTTACGACGCCACTCAGGATGAGGAAGCTCCTGGTCGTTTGTCGGATCTCTTCTCAGGGTTTATCGACCCGGATGAAGGTATTCCCGGCGTTGCCGAAGCGGATGTGCCTGAACCTGAGGTAGACACCGACTTAAGCGACGACGAAGACGGTGACGACGATGGCGATGAGGATGACGAAGACTCCAACGCCAGCGAAGGTGGCCCGGACCCGGAAGAGGCGCGGGCACGCTTTGAGCAAATTCGTGAGCAAAACGCGTTAGCCCAGGCGGCGCTTGCTAAGCATGGGCGTGGTAGCGCTGAGCTAAAAGCCGAGCAGACACGTCTTGCTGAGCTTTTCTCGCCGATCAAGCTGGTGCCGAAACACTTTGAGCGCCTGGTAGGTCAGGTACGTATTAGTGTTGAGCAAGTGCGTGCCCAGGAAAAAGCGGTCATGCAGCTTTGCGTTAAAAAAGCCAAAGTGCCGCGCAAGACGTTTATCAAGTCGTTCCCGGGTAGCGAATCTAACCCCAAATGGTTGGATGCTTTTCAGGAAGCGCAGCCCAAGTACGCTGATCGTCTTGAGCCACTACGTTCTGATATCGCCCGTTCGCAGCGTAAAATTGCTTTCGAAGAAGACATGGTGCAGCTCACCGTGGCGGATTTGAAAGAGGTGAATCGCAAACTGTCGATTGGTGAGGCGAAAGCACGTCGCGCCAAGAAAGAGATGGTTGAGGCTAACCTGCGTCTGGTTATCTCGATTGCCAAGAAGTACACCAACCGTGGCCTGCAGTTCCTGGATCTGATTCAGGAAGGCAATATCGGGTTGATGAAGGCCGTGGATAAGTTCGAATACCGTCGGGGTTATAAGTTCTCTACTTATGCTACCTGGTGGATTCGTCAGGCGATCACCCGCTCGATTGCGGATCAGGCGCGGACTATTCGTATTCCGGTGCATATGATCGAGACGATCAACAAGCTTAACCGCGTGTCGCGCCAGATGCTGCAAGAAATGGGCCGCGAGCCGACACCGGAAGAGCTGGGCGAACGTCTGGAAATGCCGGAAGACAAAGTACGCAAGGTGCTTAAAATTGCCAAAGAGCCGATCTCCATGGAGACGCCGATTGGTGATGATGACGACTCGCATCTGGGAGACTTTATCGAGGACGGCACGATGCTGCTGCCCATTGATATGGCCACCGGCGAAGGTCTTATCGAAGCGACTCGCAACGTACTTGGCGGCTTGACAGCGCGTGAAGCTAAAGTACTGCGCATGCGGTTCGGTATTGATATGAATACCGATCATACGCTGGAAGAAGTTGGCAAGCAGTTTGATGTAACCCGTGAACGGATTCGTCAGATTGAGGCCAAAGCCCTGCGTAAGCTTCGCCATCCGTCGCGTTCTGAGCCGCTGCGCTCGTTCCTGGATGAGTAGTGACGCGTGAGTGGTAAATAGTAAGTAGTGAGTCGTGGAAAGCAAAAGCCCGCCGTTCTTTGAACGGCGGGCTTTTTCGTGCAGTTGGCTTTTTATAGCGTGTAGTAGGTGGCGGCCCCCGGGCCGACCGGTAGCCCAAACACGAACACCCAGATGAAAAACAAAATGCTCCAGCCCACCAGCATGAACAAGGTATAGGGCAGCATCAGCGCGACCAGGGTGCCGATGCCCATGTCGTTGCGGTAGCGAGTGGCAACGGCCAGAATCAAGCCAAAGTAGCTCATCATCGGAGTGATCAGGTTGGTGACCGAGTCACCGATACGATAAGCGGCCTGGATAACTTCCGGGGCGTAGCCCATCAGCATCAGCATGGGTACAAAGATGGGCGCTGTCACTGCCCACTGGGCCGACGCGCTTCCGAGCGAAAGGTTAACGAAGGCGCACATAAGAATAAACAGGGCAAACAAGCCGGGGCCGCGTAAGCCAAGAGACTCAAGCAAGTCGGCGCCCGCAACGGCGGTGACGGTACCAAAGTTGCTCCAGTTAAACAGCGCCACAAACTGAGCGGCAAAGAAAACCAGCACGATATACAGTCCAAGGCTGCTCATGCTTTTGGCCATGGCGTTTACCACGTCACGATCATTATGCATCGTGCCTGCTAAGCGCCCGTAGGTGAAGCCCAGCAACGTGAAGGCAACCGCTACGATAACCACGATACCGCGTAAAAAAGGTGATCCACTCACTAAGCCGGTTTCTGGGTTACGCAGAATACCGCCTTCGGGAACCACCATAACGGCGATGATGGAAGCCAGAACAAGGGCTGCTAAACCAGTGCCTTTTAAGGCACGCTTTTCGCCATCAGTTAGGCCTTCCATACGCTGCTGGTCAATGCTGCTATCGGCATAAGAGGCGTCAAATTTACCTAGCTTGGGTTCCACGATGCGCTCGGTGACCAAGCCACCGATTAAGGTCACAAAGAACGTGCTGGCAAACATGAAGAACCAGTTTGCTTCAGCGCCCACTATGTAGGTTGGGTCCAATAACCGCGCGGCCTCTTGGGTAATACCTGAAAGCAGAGGATCGACGGTGCCAATCAAAAGATTCGCGCTGTAGCCCCCGGATACCCCACAAAAAGCCGCAGCAAGACCCGCTAATGGATGGCGGCCCAGCGAATGAAAGATCATCGCCGCGAGAGGAATGAGCACAACGTAACCAAGCTCGGCCGCCATATTGGACATGATGCCCGCAAACACGACGGCGTAGGTAACGATGCGCGGCGAGCGGTTAAGCACTAGAGCGCGCATGCTGGCAGACAGTAGCCCTGAGTGTTCGGCCACGCCAACGCCCAGCATGGCGACCAACACGGTACCTAGTGGCGCAAAGCCTGTGAAGTTCGTCACCATCTCGGTCACTAAGCGACGTAAGCCTTCCGCGTTTAGCAGCGAGTTAACCGCGATCCATTCGCCCTCGTTGGCGGGGCGCGGATCAGCCACCGATACACCTAAAGCCCCGGCGATACCGCTGGCAACCACCACAAGCACACATAAAATGGCAAACAGAGTAACGGGATGCGGAAGCAGGTTGCCTAGCCATTCCACACTATCAAGAAAGCGGGTAAAGGCACCGCGCTTTAGATGTTCTTCGCTATTTTTGGAGTTTGTCATAAGTTTTATGTCGTCAGTGAGTGGTTTTTTAGTAAAAAACGCCCAAAGGGGCCTAGTGGCCGACACTACGTTGAAGCATCAGGCGGCGCAAACGGCTTTGCGTATAGCGGGATTTAAAAAATGAAACGCCGCCTGAATAGGCTTCAGGCGGCGTTTATCCACAGACGGGATGAATTAGCGGGTTTTGCTAGACGCTATGCGCTTTGCGGATACGTAAGGCGAGAAGTAGAAGCTCGATAATGGCAAATAGAATCAGACTATAGCCTAAAAGCTCTATCACCTCTTCAGCGACATCTTTAAAAATGCGCACGTAGTTGTCTTCAAGCACGGCACGCCAAAAAATCTGGCGTCCATAAAGGCGCGAGAAGATGTAGGTCGTCAGCACGCCGCCCGCAAACAGTCCGAACGAAAAGGTGTTGCTGTAGTGGGCAAACTCAGCGATAAAGCGTCGACGTTGATATACCACCCAGCCAATAGAGGGCAAAATGATTAATGCAACAAGGACCTTCCAGCTATTATCCGCCACAAACTCATCGAAAAAGTAATCCTGCTCGCGGATTAGCGAGGCTGCAACAAAGGCCAGCATAAGCAGAGTGACATTGGGCCATACCTTGAGCACCTGACGAATATAGATCAATAGCCCGCAGCAGCTGGCAAGCGTGAGCGTTTGGGAAAATTCAGTAAAACCCAGCTCGGTAAAGCGTACCGAAGGTAAATACACAGCTTCCAAATAAGCGCCTTGAGCGATGCCGCCAATAAACAGCACATAAAGAGTGGCCCGCAGTAGCGTAATGCGAAAATCAATAGGCCAGTTAGGTGGGGGAAGTTGCATACCTTATCCTTAAGGGTCGAGGGTCACGGTTTTACTGACAGAAACATTCAATTCTGCATGTTCATTATATCGTCACCTTTGTGTGCTAGCACACTACCCTTGTTAATAATCTTTCGACGAATGGACTATAGCGCTGCGCCATCAGCGATAAATGAGAAGTCAGCGCTAAAACCGTTAATTCGTTTGAGTGTTTGGCAACACCTGGGCAATATTAGCCACCAGGTAATCGACCAGCTGGCGAATTTTGGGGGAAAGATGCCGGTGTCGGGGGTAAACCGCCCAAACCGCCGTATCATAATGTTGAAAAGGTTCCAGCACTGCCACCAGCTCACCGCTTGCCAGATGGGGCGCCACGTAATAATCGGGCAGTTGGGCCAAACCTAATCCTTTAAGCGCTGCATCCAGCAGGGCGGGCCCAGAGTTACCGGTCCAGCAGCCTTCTACCCGTACTTCACGGCGCTGGCCGTTTACATCAAACAGCCAGCTTGGCCGTGAACCTACCAGACAGCGATGCTGGCTAAGCTCGGCCAGCGTATGCGGTGGCGGTGTTTGGCGAAAGTAGGCCTGCGAACCCACGACATATTCGCGCCGCTCGCACAGGCGTCGGGCAATTAAGCTAGAGTCCTTTAAAACCCCCATTCTAATAGCGATATCAAAGCCTTCCTCAATTAACTCAACCGGTCGATTAGTAAAATGCATATGCACGTCAAGCTCCGGGTGCAGGCATTGAAAGTTATTAACCAGCGGCGCTATGTAGCGTTCGCCAAACGTTGTTGCAGAAGTGAGCCTTAGCATGCCGCGCGGTTTGGCCTGTAGCTCACTAATGGCTTGTTCTGCATCTTTCAAGCCATCAAACAGGTGTTGGCAGTGCTCAATATATAATGCTCCAGCATCCGTTAAGCGGATCTGGCGCGTGGTACGGTATAAAAGTTGAATGCCCAGCTGGTTCTCAAGCTGGCTTACTAAACGGCTAATATGTGAAGTGGATACTTTAAGATGGCTGGCTGCGGCTGAGAATGTGCCCAGGCGAACCACTTCAATAAAAGCTTCGACGCGATCCCAACGCTGCATGGTTACCCTGTTGTCGGTAAATTGTTGCTCAGTGGCAATAATATTATGAGTATATCCCGCTTTTTCCCTAGCCCCTAGCTGTCTTACACTGGCAGTACCACGGCTATTTAGCTATTCGTTTAGGCGGCTTGACGCCGTTGCTGTATTGAGGAGTCAACTGATGAAATCACGTGCTGCCGTTGCATTAGAAGCGGGTAAACCTCTAGAGCTGGTTGAAATTGATGTAGAGGGTCCGAAAGCGGGTGAAGTGCTGGTTAAAATGGCGGCTACCAGCGTTTGTCACACCGATGCGTACACGCTTTCAGGCGCTGACCCCGAAGGGCTCTTCCCCTCGGTGCTGGGTCACGAAGGCGCCGGTGTGGTTCAAGAAGTTGGCGAAGGAGTGACCAGTCTTAAGCCCGGTGACCACGTTATTCCGCTGTATACCGCTGAGTGTGGCAAATGTAAGTTCTGTCTTTCCGGCAAAACCAACTTGTGTGGCAGCGTACGCGCGACCCAGGGGAAAGGCGTCATGCCTGACGGCACCTCGCGCTTCTCGCTCGACGGAAAAATGCTCCATCATTATATGGGCACGTCGACATTCAGCGAATACACCGTTCTGCCGGAAGTCTCCCTGGCCGTGGTTTCCAAAGAAGCTCCGATGGATAAAATCTGCCTACTGGGTTGCGGCGTCACCACCGGTATCGGTGCGGTACTCAACACAGCGAAAGTAGAGCCAGGCGCCACCGTCGCTGTATTCGGTTTAGGTGCGATTGGTTTGGCGGTTATCCAGGGCGCAGTGATGGCTAAAGCTGGCCGTATTATTGCGATTGATGTCAACGCGGATAAATTTGAGTTGGCCAAGCAGTTTGGCGCGACCGACTTTGTAAACCCCAAGGATTACAGCGACTCAATTCAGCAAGTCATTGTCGATTTGACCGACGGCGGCGTGGATTACTCGTTTGAATGTATCGGTAACGTTAATGTCATGCGCTCAGCGCTCGAGTGCTGTCATAAAGGCTGGGGCGAATCGATCGTTATCGGCGTTGCCGGTGCGGGCGAAGAAATTTCCACACGTCCCTTCCAGTTAGTGACCGGACGCGTCTGGAAAGGCTCTGCATTTGGCGGCGTTAAGGGACGTAGCGAGCTCCCAGGTTATGTTGAACGTTATATGAACGGTGAAATCAATATTGATGATTTTATTACTCACGATATGCCGTTTGAGAAAATCAACGAAGCGTTTGAGCTGCTGCATGCCGGTAAGAGTATTCGTACCGTCCTGCATTTCTGAGTACTATCTTTTTATAGATCAGCGTTTATAGATTTGCGTTTATAAATTAGTACTTACAGATCAGCGCTGATTGAACATCGCGAATAGTACGTTATTGCTAATCGTATGTTTGTGCTAATCGTATGTTAAAGCGCGGCAGGCAGCTCTGCCGCGCTTCTCTTTTCGCAAGGAGCCTGCCCCATGAGCATGAGTGAAACCTTAGAACTGGTGTCTGCCAACCGTAGTTTTGGTGGCTGGCACAAGCGCTACCGCCACTACTCCCGGGCGCTGGATTGCGATATGGAGTTTGCGGTTTATCTACCGCCTCAAGCCGAGAGCGAACGGGTACCGCTTTTATGGTGGCTGTCCGGGCTTACCTGTAACGACGAAAACTTTATGCAGAAAGCCGGCGCGCAGCGGGTAGCCGCAGAGCTGGGTATTGCCATTGTTTGCCCTGATACCAGCCCGCGTGGCACGGATTTACCGGGTGAACACGATAGCTACGACTTGGGATCGGGGGCAGGGTTTTACGTTAATGCGACCCAGGCTCCCTGGAAGTCGAACTACCGGATGTACGATTATATTATCGAAGAGCTGCCGTCGGTGGTGCGCCAGCATTTTCCGGTTAACGGCCGCGAGTCGATTAGCGGCCATTCGATGGGCGGCCATGGCGCATTGATTCTTGCCTTGCGCCATCCGGGGCGTTTTAGCTCGGTCTCGGCTTTTTCACCGATCGTGAATCCGATGAACTGCCCCTGGGGGCAGAAAGCCTTTACCAGCTATCTGGGGGATGACCCGTCAAGCTGGCGCCAGTATGACGCCTGCGAACTGGTCGCCAACGGCGCATCGCGTCAGCGGCTATTTATCGACCAGGGCGAAGCGGATCAGTTTTTGGAAGAGCAGCTCAAGCCCGAGCGGTTAGAGGCGGTATGTGAAGAACATGATCATCCGCTAACGCTGCGCCGTCAGCCGGGTTACGACCATAGTTACTTCTTTATTGCCTCGTTCATTGAGGACCATCTGCGTTATCATGCGGAACATCTCATGAAGCGTTAAGGATACCGAAATGCTCAATCGCGCGCTGCGCCGCTTTCTTCGTCAGGTATGGCGTCTTGTGTGGCGCGGCGCGCTATTGTTTGCGCTTCTTTCTGTAGCGCTGGTTTTGCTATTTCGTGTTGTTCCACCGCCCGGGTCAATGGTAATGGTGGAGCGCAAAATACAAAGCTGGATCACTAGCGAACCGATTACGATACAACGCCAATGGCGTAGCTGGGACAACCTCTCCAGCAGTGCCAAACTTGCCGTTATTGCTGCGGAAGATCAGCGTTTTCCAGTACACCGTGGCTTTGATCTTGTTGAGCTGCGGCGTGCCTGGCAGGCAAGCCAAGACGGCGGTCGCCTACGTGGGGCGAGTACGCTGAGTCAGCAAACCGCCAAAAACGTTTTCCTATGGAGTGGGCGCAGTTGGACACGAAAAGGCCTAGAGGCCTGGTTTACCCTGCTGGTTGAAACGCTCTGGAGCAAGCAGCGCATTCTTGAGGTCTACCTTAACGTGGCTGAGTGGGATCGCGGGGTGTTTGGCTTGGAAGCCGCCTCACAACACTACTTCGGAGTGTCGGCAAGTGCGCTGTCTGAGCGTCAGGCCAGCCTTTTAGCCGCTATTTTGCCCAGTCCGCGAACCCGTAGCGCCTCGCGTCCAGATGCCCAGGTAGAGCGGCGCAGCCAGTGGATTCGTCAGCAAATGCGTAACCTGGGCGGCGTCGACTATTTAGAACGGATTTAGGTTAATCTGCCGGGGCGGTTTTTTTGGTGCTGCGCACCACTATCAACACGCCCGCCAGTGCAATCACCATACCCGCTATGCCTATCAGAGGAAGTCGCTCATCAAACAGCCACCAGGCTTGAAGAGCGGTAACTGGAGGCACTAGGTAGAAAAGACTGGCGACGCGCGATGCTTCGCCTTTTTTGATTAATGCCATGAGCAGTAAAATGGCCGCAATTGATAACACCAGCACCAGCCAGCCCAGGGTAATAATAAACGTGCTGCTCCACTCAATCTGGCGCGTTTCAAATAACATTGCGCCTCCGCCCAGCAGCACGCTTGCTCCAATATATTGAATAATTGTCCCTGAAAGTAACGGCATATGGGTGCAGTAACGCTTTTGATAAAGTGTTCCCAGCGAGATACCCAGTAGGGCCGCGAAGACACAAAGCAGCGCTTGACCGCCAAATCCCGCAAACAGGGCGTCGCCTATCTCAAGCTTGCTGCCCAGCACCAGGCAGATACCGACCAAGCCAAGCACTAAGCCAAGCCATTGGCGTTTGGATAAATGCTCGCCCAATAAGGGCCCCGCACAGGCTGCCGTTAATAGCGGTTGCAGGCCAACAAGCAACGCGGCGAGCCCTGCGGGCATGCCCAGGTAAATGCCGTAAAACACGCCGCCTAAATAGATCCCATGTACCAATATGCCTGAAAGCGCGATATGGCCCCATAACGCAAGCGGCGATGGCCACGGGATTCGCATAACAAGTACCAAGGGCACTAATAGCAATAGAGTGAGCGTAAAACGAATGGATAAAAAGCTAAAAGGTTCGGCGTAGGGTAGACCAAATTTTGCGCCGATAAACCCAGTACTCCATAAAAGTACAAAAATTCCTGGCATTGCTGCTCGGCCTGCCGAAAATCCATCCATTTTTTTATCTCACTGATATTTATTAATAATTATAGTTCTTAGACAGCTAGTGTAAGTCGTAAAAATTAGCGTTATTGAATTTTTTACATTCTTTTACTTAAAAAATTTGAACCTGTTTTGAATCATCGCGTCACACTTCACACATTCACAACGCGTCAATGAGGTTTCTTTATATGCAACGTTTAACTGCTTTGTTCTCAGCTGCCCTGCTCGCCACTGGTTTAATGGCAACTACTGCCAATGCCCAGCAAACGCAGGATCCGGCTCAAGATCCAATGGCCACCCAGCAAGCTGCACCGGCCCAGGATTTTTCTGACGAACAGCTGCAGCAGTTTGCCGATGCTTCCCAAGAAATCGCCGTGATCTCGCAAGAGTTCACACAGCGTCTGCAGGAAGCAGAAGATGAAGCTGCACAACAGGAAGTTCGTGAAGAGGCTAACGACCGCATGATTCAAGTGGTTGAAGACAGCGGCCTTGATGTCGATACCTTTAATGCTATCGGCCAGTCCATTCAGCAAGATCCGGAAATGATGCAACGTGTTCAAGAAATGGCAAGCGAGTCCTAATTTATTAGGTGCGCGGTTATCAAAACTTGGCTTATCAAGTCCAGGCTCATCAACAGGACTGCTAGACCCGCCTATCGATACTGTCAGTTATCTTAGACCTGCATAGTGGTTGAAAGATATCATGCAAATGGCGGATAACCGCTCGAAGCCCGGCACATTATGTGTCGGGCTTTTTATCGTCTGCAGGGTTTACGGTGGCAATGAACCCATCCAAACTCTACTAACTTGCTTACCGAGTTCATCTTAGGAGATCGCATGGACGTTGAGCTACTTGAAATACGCCAATTTATGGGCCAGTTTCCTCCCTTTGATGGGCTCTCTGACGAGCTGCTTGATGCTATTGCCGAGCGGGTAGAGGTCAGCTACTTTAAAACCGGCAGCTATATTCTGGTGGTCAACGATGCCATTAATGAATTGTGCTTTATAAGAAGCGGCGCCGTTGAAGTTTATCGTCGCAAGGGCGAGCTTTATAACCGGCTGGGGGAGGGCGATATTTTTGGTCACTTCAGCTTGCTGCGTAACCATAAAGTGCGCTTCCCGGCGCAGGCGATTGAAGACACGCTCATCTACTTTATTCCTAAGGATGTGTTTCAACGGCTATGCGAAGAGGACGATGACTTTGCGGATTTTGTAGAGTTAGAACGCCCACGTCTCGAAACGGCTGCCGAACAGCAAAAAAAATCCAATGACATGATGGTCACGCGAATTCGCAAGTTGGTGACCCGCTATCCGGTCATGGTCGAGGCGACCACCAGCCTTCAGCAGGCAGCCCAGCAGGTCAGCGACGCTCAGGCGTCAGCGGCGATTGTAATTAAGCAGTATGCCGGTAATCCACGTTACAGTTTTCAGGATAGCGAAGGCAAAACGTGGCATATGGTGGGGATTTTTACCGATAGCGACTTTAGAACGCGTGTCGTGGCGGAAGGGCTCTCTCCGCAAACGCCGATTGGCGATGTGGCTTCGCCACACCTGATTACTGTCCAGTCGGATGCCTCGGTATATGAGGCGATGCTCACCATGCTACGCAATAACGTGCACCATTTACCGGTGCTTTATCGCCAACGCCCTGTCGGGGTTGTGCACCTTTCCGATATTATCCGTTATGAAACGCATAGTGGACTTTACCTGGTCAGCAATATTTTTAACCAATCCAGCGTTCAAGGGCTCGCTCGCCTGGCACCAGACGTACGTGCGTCGTTTGTCAGGATGGTGCAGGAAGACGCTAATTCGCAAATGGTGGGTAGTGCGCTTTCAACCATAGGGCGCAGCTTTACCCGGCGCTTATTGGAACTTGCCGAGGCAGAGCTTGGCCCTCCGCCCGTGCCTTACAGCTTTATGGTCAATGGCTCCATGGCGCGCAATGAGCAGAGCATTGTAACTGACCAGGATAATGCGCTCATTTTATCGGATGACTTTGTACCCGAAGAGCATGACGCTTATTTTTATGCGCTCGCCAAGTTTGTCAGTGATGGGTTAAATGCCTGTGGCTATACCTACTGCAAGGGCGACATTATGGCTACCAATATACAGTGGCGTCAGCCGCTGAGCGTATGGAAAGACTATTTTGAAGACTGGATTTCCAATCCCACGCCTAAAAAGCTGCTGCAAAGTTCGATCTTTTTTGATTTAGACAGTACCTATGGAGAGGATCATTTTGTCGAAACCTTGCAGGATTTAATTGCGAGTCGCGCGGCAGAATCTCCGCTGTTTTTGGCGGCAATGGCGCGTAATGCGCTGGGCCGTACGCCACCGCTCGGGTTTTTTCGCACCTTTGTGATGGAAAAAGATGGCAAGCATAATAACTCGATTAACTTGAAGCGGCGGGGCACCGCGCCGATGGTGGACTTGGTTCGCATTCATGCCTTGGCCAGCGGTTCGAAAGCTCAAAATACGTTTCAGCGCTTAAATGACATCAATCATACGCAACTGTTGGCAACCGGGGTCAGCGATAAGTTGAGCTATGCGTTTGAATTTATGTGCATGTCACGTTTACGTCATCAAATGATTGATATTCAGGAAGATCGCACACCGGATAATAATATCGAGCCTGAAAACGTAGATGATAGCGAACGGCATACGCTAAAAGACGCTTTTCAGGTGCTAAGCAACGCTCAGAAGTTTTTGAAATTCCGCTATCCTATGCCTGCACAGCGGCAGAGGACGTAATATGCGAGGTATTCGTCCACGTCAAAAAGTGACCCAGGCCGACTGGACCGGTTATATGGCGCAGCGCGCGGGCAGTGCAAAAGACGCTGACATCAAGCGATTTTTCTCAACGCCTCTGCCTGAGCCCGATACGCCCATCGCCGACGTGCCCATGGTGGCGCTGGATGTAGAAACCACCGGTTTGGATGAGCGCCGCCATGCGATTGTAAGTATTGGAGTGGTGCCGTTTACGCTTAATCGTATAAAGCTTGCGGAGCGGCGTTACTGGGTGGTTAATCCATCTCGTCCGCTGGCAGAAACCTCCATTACCTTTCACCATATTACCCACTCTGAAGTCGCTGAAGCGCCCGACCTGGATGCCGTTCTCAATGAGTTACTGGAAATGCTGGCAGGCCATTTGGTCGTCGTCCACTTTCGCAATATCGAGCGACCTTTTCTAGACGCCGCTATAAAAGCTCGGCGTGGGGAGGGGGTGATGTTTCCGATGATTGATACGATGTCACTTGAAGCAAGAATGCATCGTCAAACACTATGGGCGCGATTTCGACGCTGGGTGGGGCGACCGCCTGTTTCAATACGCTTAAACGCGAGCCGTGAGCGCTATGGTTTACCCAGCTATCAGGGTCATCATGCCCTGACTGATGCGCTAGCGACGGCAGAGCTACTGCAGGCGCAGATTGCAACCCATTACCGGCCAGATACGCCCCTGAAGGATATATGGTGTTAATACCTCACTAGCCAACGCAAAACGGGCAGCCTAAAGGCTGCCCGTTTTAGTCGTACGCGTAGATATATCACACCGCTTTGGGTTCGCTCATCAACCCTTTGATGATCGCGTAGCACGCCACCAGCAAGATAATGGTGAACGGGAACCCGGTGGAAACCGCCATGGTTTGCAGGGCCGTGAGTCCGCCACCCAGCAGCAATGCAATGGCAATGGCGCCTTCGATAATTGCCCAGAACACGCGCTGTGGCGTTGGCGCATCCACTTTGCCGCCCGCCGTGATCGAGTCAATAACGAGAGAGCCTGAGTCGGATGAGGTCACAAAGAACACAATGACCAACAGGATTGCGATGAAGGAAGTGATTTGTGACAGCGGTAACTGCTCCAGCATGATAAACAGCTGAAGGTCAACGCCCGCGTCACGTACTGCGCTAATACCCTGGCTCACATATTGATCAATTGCCGTGCCGCCAAACGTGGTCATCCAAAGTACCGATACCACTGACGGTATGATAAGTACGGAAATCAAAAACTCTCGAACCGTGCGACCACGTGATACGCGAGCGATAAACATACCAACGTACGGTGACCAGGAAATCCACCAGGCCCAGTAGAAGGCTGTCCAACCTTGGCTAAAGTTAGCATCTTCACGGCCAAAAGGATTTGAGAGCGCAGTGAAATTAGCCGCATAGCTCCATAGATTTTCAAAGAAGCCCGTTGCAATGAACAGGGTCGGGCCTACAGCAATCACAAAGAACAGCAGCAGCGCCGCCATGGCGATGTTGATTTTGGAGAGCAGCTGCACGCCCTTATCGACGCCGGCCACGATGGAGGCGATAGCCACTAACGTAATACCGACAATCAACAGGATCATTGTGATGTCGCCTTCCGGCGCACCAAACAGATAGGTTAGACCCGCGGCCGCTTGGCTAGCACCAAGACCCAAGGAGGTGGCCAAGCCAAAGAGTGAAGCAAATACCGCTAGAATATCAATTACGTGGCCTGGCCATCCCCAAACGCGCTCGCCCAAAATGGGGTAGAACACCGAGCGCATGGAAAGTGGCAAACCCTTATTAAACGAGAACAGAGCCAGCGAAAGCGCCACGATTGCGTAAATAGCCCAAGGATGAAGGCCCCAGTGGTAAATCGTTGCTGCCATGGCAAGCGACGTCGCAGCTGCAGCATCACCCTCAGCGCCTCCTAACGGTGCCCAGTTGCCACCGTCGAGCGAGGTCCCGAAGTGAGTTAGTGGCTCATTCACACCAAAGAACATCAAGCCAATGCCCATACCCGCAGCAAACAGCATTGAGAACCAACCCATATAGGTATAGTCGGGTTTTGCGTCGGCTCCCCCCAGACGTATTTTACCCAATGGGGAGAAAATCAAACCAATACATAGAATAACGAATATGTTAGCCGCCGCGATAAAGAACCACGATAGGTTGCCGGTCAAGAAGCTGAAAATGGCATCATATATCGGCGAGATAGTGTCTTGCAGCGCCAGAGTTAACACCACGAAGAGCAGCACTATCGCCGCTGAGATACTGAACACCTTGCCATGTAGGTCAAGGTCAAAGCCCATTTTATTGGTCGTGATATTATCCTGACCAATCACGTAATCGGTATCGATCAGGTTTGCCGCCCCTTCGGGGGCAGGTATGCCCTCTGAGACTTGTGGCTCCTCTGGGGAGCGATTGGGCTCTTTTTTATCCACGAGTGCCTCTCCGTTTTGATTAGAAAACACGCGCGTATGCGTCGTGTAGCTTTGCTTAACTATATATTAACAAACGTTGTATTGCTGTTTTACTGGGCTTGTTTTTCGTAGCACTTTTCCTAGAACAAGCGTGCCGGTCACAGCACCTGCTGGGACCGGCACACGCTAGAGGAGCGGTTAGCTATCTAGCCATTGCTCCACGACATTCTGATTATCTTCAACCCATTGCTTGGCATTTTCGTATGGGTCGCTGCCATCTTCCTGATTCATAAGCATGACTTCGCCCATTTGTTCCGGGGTCCATTCAAAGGCATCAAGAATTGCGTAAGCTTCCGGCATATCCTCTGCTAGGCCATTGCGCACAATAGTGTGGATCTGTTCCGCACCGCCAAACACGTTTTCAGGATCTTCAAGGTACTTAAGATCCCAACGCGCGAACATCCAGTGCGGTGTCCAACTGGTGATTACAATGTCTTCTTCGTTATTAATGGCATTGCTAAGTGCGGCCACCATGGTGGCGTCACTGCCGCTACGTAAACGAAGATCAAGATCATAGGTATTTACGACTTCTTCAGTCAGCCCCATCAAGCCTGCACCGGGATCGATACCGATAATCTCGCTGTTAAATATATCTGCATTGTCATTTAGCTCAGCGATCGAATCGACCTCTGTATAGGAGGGGACGACAAGGCCAAGCTTTGTGCCGTCAAGGTTGGCGCCTAAATCCTCAACCTTATCGCCAATACGCTCCATGTATTCAGCATGGGTCGTGGGCAGCCAAGCCGCCACAATGGCATCGGCATCGCTGGTGGAAAGTGCTTGGAACATGGCTGCCGCTGAGAGCGAGGTTAGCTCCACGTTATAGCCTGCCTGTTCAAGCACGGCGGCTATTACGTTAGTGGAGGCTACTTCTGACGACCACTCTACATAGGCAAGATTAATCGTTTCCTGATCTTGCGCCTGGGCAACGCCACCGATGGTCAGTCCAGTACCGGCAATCAGCATTGCCGAGGCTAGGCGGATACGACGATTCAACATTTGGGTTTTCATTCACTTGCTCCCTTTTATAGTAAGTGCCTTTGCAAAAGGCGGTTTCAGCATGGTCGTGAAAATCTAGCTAATCAAGTTATCTGTGTTAACGCATCCTTCAGCCAATCTGCATCGCGGACTATGGGTTGTCTAGATTACTTAGACGATCTGCGTAGTGACTGAGTTAAACGATCCAACAGCATGGCCAGAATAACGACGGCAATACCTGCTTCAAAACCATCGCCTGGGCGCAGTCGCTGAATGGCGCGCCATACTTCGCTACCCAAGCCGTCCGCCCCGATCATCGCTGCAATAACCACCATGGAAAGCGCCAGCATAATCGTCTGGTTGATGCCTGCCATCACGGTGGGTAGCGAGAGCGGCAGCTGCACTTTAAAGAGCTTTTGGCTGCGGGTGGCGCCATACGCATCGGCGGCTTCAATAAGCTCGACAGGCACCTGGCGGATCCCGAGAGTTGTAAAGCGGATGGCCGGCGGCATGGAAAATATGACCGTGGCAAAAATCGCCGAGACAGAACCGATTCCGAAAAAGGGAATCGCCGGGATCAGGTAAACAAACGCAGGCATTGTCTGCATAAAATCAAGCAGCGGCATGATCACCCGATAAAGCCGCTCTGACAAGGCCGCCGCAATACCGACCGGCATCGCAATGACGACGGCAACGAGGGTTGCGATCACCACCAGCGTCAGGGTTTCGATCATGGGGTTCCAGAGGCCCAGGTTCCAGATCAGCGCGAGACCTGCGGCGGCACCAATAGCTAAACGAGGGCCGGCGAGCTTCCAGCAAATCAGGGCGATAATCGCCAGTAACGCCCACTCGGGCAGCCACATTAAACCGTCGTTAAGACTGTTGATGCCGGTTTGTGTAAAGCGTGAAATACCGCGGGTAACCACGGAGTATTCGCTTGTCAGCCAGGTCAGGCCGCCTTCAATCCAACTGCCCAGCGGGATACGAGGAATGTCCATTACTGCTCTCCTGCTCGTGCCAATTCATCCAATACCGCACCTTTCACCACAACGCCTAGCAAGCGTTGTTCTTCATCTACCACGGCGATCGGGAAGCTTTTTTCACTAAACATGGCAAACAGATTCTGCAGCGGCTCCTCGGGGGAGACTTTGCGGAAGTCTTGAGTCAGGTGGCCGGTGATTTTCTCAGCCCCTTCTTTAATCGCGACATTGGCGGCGTCGGCTTCAAGCAAGCCAAGCAAACGACGGTCTCGATCAGCGACATAGATAGAGTCGATGGCGTGTTCGCGCATGCGGTGTAGCGCTGTGCGTGGGCCGTCGCTCTCGCGGGCAGTGGTGCGCAGTGGGCGCATGGCACTTGCAGCGGTTAAAATCCGTGCGCGGTCGACTCCTTCAATAAAGCGGCGCACATAGTCGTTGGCAGGTTGTGTCAGGATTTCTTCAGGGGTTCCTATTTGAACCACTTCACCGTCTTTAAGCAGTACGATCCGGTCGCCAATATTGAGCGCTTCATCTAAATCATGGGTGATAAAGACCGTCGTTTTCTGCATTTTGGTTTGGAGCTGCAAAAGCTCTTGCTGCATATCTTTGCGGATCAATGGGTCAAGGGCTGAAAACGCCTCATCCATCAACAGCACGCTGGCATCATTCGCTAGTGCACGTGCCAGGCCGACACGCTGCTGCATACCGCCCGATAATTGGTTGGGGTAGGCATTTTTCCAGCCTTCCAGGCCCACTTGTTTAAGCGCACTATGGGCGATTTTTTGGCGTTCAGTCTTATCAATACCGCGGATTTCCAGTCCAAACTCCGCATTCTGGCGAACGGTCCGGTGAGGAAAAAGCGCAAAATTCTGAAAGACCATGGAAAAATGACGACGACGGCACTCTAGTAAGGCCTTTTCTCCCAATGTTGGGATGTTTTCGCCATCAATAACTATTTCACCTTCCGTCGTATCAATCAGGCGGTTAAGGCAGCGAATCAAGGTCGATTTTCCAGACCCTGACAGGCCCATGATGACGAGTAGCTCGCCCTCATAAACATCAAAAGATATGTTGGAAAGGCCTAATGTCTGGCCGGTTTTTTCCAAAATGTCAGAGCGTTTAAGGCCTTGATCGCGTAGCTCTAAGGCTTTATTAGGTTGTTTACCAAATACCTTGCTTAGACCGCGTACTTTAATTTTGACAGGACGTTGTTCATCCATCGTGATCCCTTTTATTGGTATGAGGCGCTTTGTCTTGGTGCTCTCGTTCAAGGCAGCTTGTTCCTCAGATAAAGCAGCTACACAAAGCAGTTATAAGAAAAAAAGAGAATATATTTAGTTATTTATTAAAAATTATTATACATAAATGGGGTGATTGTGTCACAACGCCCCTTTCAACGCGGCTATAAATTGCCACATGTGCCATTTTGTACCCAGTCACACTCTTGCTTCAAGAGGCGAATTTTTTTATAAGTTACTGATATTTTGTGTTTTTTTTATTTAATTATATAGTTGGCCTGCTAGATGCAATACTTAGGTAGAAGCAAAGCAGAGCAAAATAGAAGGCGATGTTTTGCACAAGTATTAATGGAGGCAGATTCTATGGATAGCCCAGTCAAAGTAAAAATGAAACGTCCGCACATTATGACATTGTGCATGGCAGCCACGGCGGCAAGTGTTCTACTCCTGGCTGGTTGTGGTGACAATGAAGAAGAGATGCCTCCGGCTCAGCAGCCTGAATCTATGGAGCAAGGCGCTCTTGCCCCTGAGCAGGATGCAGCCGTTACTCAAGAGCCTACCGAGTCTTCTCCTATTGAGCAGTCATCAGACGAGGCAAGTTCAGATTCAGCAATGTCTGGCACAGCTACATCAGGTTCGGCAATGGATGAGGAGCCGGTTGTGCCTCAGGAATCCATGCAACCAGAAGATGAAGCGCGTACACAAGACATGCAAGAGGATCCTGGTTTTGGTGAAGGTACTGACCCCATGCCCGGTGCTAATGAAGAAAACGACGATGAGTTAACCAATAGTCAGTAAGTAGTAAGTGTAATGAGTTAGTAAGTAGTTACCGTTCCCTACGATGATAAGCCGCTTCAGCTGTTCGTTCCCTGCGGCTGCTCCACACGGTTTATCATCCTTCCCCCCGCGCCCGCGGGGGTTTTTTTATCTTTGATTTAATGCTCGTTTAATATCGTCGATAGGCTTGCATCGTCGATAGGCTTGGCTATGTTGATAGGGCGAGTATGGGTTTTGGTTTATATCCTCAGGACTTATATCCACTGTGATATGCAAAGGAGAGCGACATGGTGACAATGAATAAACGTAGTAGGGATAAACACCGCATAAAAGCGCTGCTATTAGCGGCTATTGTTGCGTTAAGCACGCTGGGATTGGCTGGTTGTGGCGCTGATGATCCCCCTAATGAAAATGCCCAGCCCGAGCCTGAAGAGCCGCTAAACCAGGGGCCAATGGCCAACGATGATGCAAACGGTTTACCACCTACTGAAGATGGCACCTGATCCATTAACCTGGTCCATTAAGATAAAGGCCAAATTAGCGGTAGCTAATTTGGCCTCCTAGATAAAAAAGTTCTTACTCTTCCGTATCTTCAAGACGGCGATACAGCGTTCGTCGCGCAATCCCCAGAAGCTCTGCTGTGCGGCGTTTATTGCCGCCAGTTGCTTCCAATACTTTGCGTATATAGCGCTTTTCTACTTCCTCAAGGCTTGGCCAGCGGGTAGGTGAGGGGGCCGGTAGTTGTGTGCCTGGGAGTATTTCACCGCTCAACGTAGGGGTGATTTCCACACTGGTTTCTTGGGATGCGTGTTCGCGCAGTCTTTCAGGTAGGTCTTGATGCTGCAGAATGCCGTCTTCGCTAAGTGTGACAGCGCGCATTACCGCGTTTTCCAACTCGCGCACGTTACCTGGGTAGGTGTAGTTCAGAAGGCTATTTAAAGCATCGGGTTCAATCTGTTCAATCTGCTTGTTCTGCGCTTCTGAATGCTTATCAATAAGCGCAAAAATCAGATGTTCAATATCGGTGCCCCGCTCACGCAGGGGCGGAATCCGCAGCGAAAAGGTTTCCAGTCGATAAAATAAATCGCTACGAAAGCTCTCCTGCTCGATTTCTTTATCCAGGTTACGGTGTGTGGCGGCAATGATGCGCACATCCACCGGCTCTTCGCGCTCGCCGCCCACCGGGCGTACGGTTTTTTCCTGAAGCGCACGGAGCAGTTTAGCCTGTAGGTTAATCGGCATTTCACCGATCTCATCCAAAAACAAGCTGCCGCCCTGAGCGGTATGAAACAGTCCTTTCCGTGCTTCATTGGCACCGGTGAAGGCACCTTTTACATGACCAAAAAACTCGCTTTCCATTAGATCAGCAGGAATGCTGGCACAGTTGACGGCTATAAAGGGGGCATCATGGCGTGGACTTTCTTGATGGATCGCACGCGCCAGCAGCTCCTTGCCGGTGCCGCTTTCGCCCAGAATCAGAATAGGGGCATTGCTTTTAGCCAAGCGTGAGGCGTCATGGAAAAGCGACTGCATCACATGGCTTTTACCCACAATGCCATGAAAATGGCTGAGCTCCGTATCATGGGAGAGCGACAGGCGCTGACGCTCCAGCACCCGAAAGACGGCTTCACGAATAGCGTCCAGATCAAGCGGCTTGGTTAAAAAATCATCCGCTCCCAGCTTGAGTGCTTCTACCGCCTGGTCAATCGTGCCAAAGGCGGTAATCACAATAATCCCCAGCTCACTGCCACTTTGGCGAAGCTGCTGAAGAAGCTGAATGCCGGTCATTCCGGGCAGACGTACATCGGTAATCATCATGGCCACTGGCGTATGGCTTAATAGGGCGATTGCCTCTTCAGCGCTAGGCACGCCAAGCGTCTGATAGCCCGCATCGTTCAACTCTTCCTCTAACAGCTCTCGTATCGCGGGGTCATCTTCCACTACCAACAACGGTAAAGGGTGTTCCTGATGGGTCACAAATGTTGTCCTCAAGCGGATGCGGTTTCACTAAGGGGTAGCGTGATTTCAAACCCAGCACCGCCAAGAGTACTGTTAAATACGCCAATCGTACCGCCGTGATCATTAATAATACGGTGCACCATAGAAAGTCCTAAGCCGCTGCCTTGGCCCACCGGCTTGGTGGTAAAAAAGGGATCAAAAACGTGCTGATGATTTGCGACGGGGATCCCGGGCCCGTTGTCTTCCACCCAGAGCGTTAGTTCATGTTCATTCTTGCGCGCTCGAACGCGAACATGAGAAACCCCAGGCGCCTGCGCGGCATTGCGCAATAAGTTGGTAAGCACCTGAACGATTTGCTGACCATTTGCTAATAAATGGGGGGTGGGCAACGGAAGATCAACGTCCAGCCGTATATTTCTTGGCTCCAGCTCCTCTTCCACTAACTCGCTGGCATTTTGGATAAGTTGATCTAATGCCAGTTCGCCTTTTTCGACATTATGCTGGCGACCTAATTCCATCAGCTGGCGCACGATTTCAACAATGCGCTCTACTTCATTACGAATACGCCCTAATTTTGCGCGTTCATCATCACCAATTACGTCACGGCGCGCTAAACGCTGGGCCTGGCCATTAATAACCGTCAGCGGCGCCCCGATTTCGTGGGCAACCCCTGCGGCTAAAACGCCTAGTTCGGCTAATTTTTTAGATTTGCGCAGGCGTTTTTCAAGCTCGATCTCCCTGTGCTGACGCACTTCAATATCGCGATCTTTTTCTGCCATAGCGTCGAGCATACCGTTTAAGCCCGAGGCCAGCCGACGATACTCAGTGGGGCCGTCTACGGTAGCACGCTGGCTCCGATCGCCATCTTCCACCAAAAGCATAACGTGCAATAAGCGGTTTAGCGGGCGCTCTATATAGCGCCTGAACCCCCACCAGATGCTGAACACGATGCCGGCCGCGCCAATCACAAATACAAGGACCGCCACGATACTGATGAACCCGGTGTAGTTCTCGATACCGGTATTCAAACGGTTTACCTGAAGTACGCCGTGTACCGTGCCGTCCTGGGTGCGCAACGGTGTGATGGCTGAATAGTAAGTCCAGCCCTCTTGCTGGCGGTAATTGCTGTAAAGGTCGTCACGTTCGATAACCTGGCGGATCTCCTCGGGTGTGAAGAGATCTTTGCCTAACCCCAGCCCGTAAACTTCACGCCCCTGCAGATCAAAAACATAGGCCCCATAGATACGGTGAAAAGAGAACGCTGACTGTAGCGCCTCTTCCAAAGGGGCCGGGCTTTCTCGTGTAACGGCATAGCTTAAAGAGGTGCTCAGCGCCCGAGTAATAATTTCAACTTCGGTTTGCAGTTTGGAGCGAACATTGTCTTCCAGCGATTTGATGGCGACGATGCTAAATACCACCAATACAACAAACAGCGGTACGATAACGGTTAAGATAATTAAATTACGAAGTCGCATGCTGCTTCCGTATGGGTATCAAGCCTTTCATCAATGAAAAGCACAGTGTTTTAAGGTTGCTCTGTGGGCAGAAGACGGTAAAGGCTGCCTTGGGTCTCGTCAGTTAGCAAGTAAATTGCGCCATCGGGGCCTTGGCGAACATCGCGAATACGCCCGATCTGGCCATCCAGAAGGCGCTCGTTTTCCGTCACTTCCTCGCCGTCAAGGCGCAGGCGCAGCAGTTGCTCGCTACTCAAACCGCCAGCGAGTAAATCACCTTCCCAGTCGCTAAAGCGCTCGCCACTGACTTCTGCCAAACCTGAAGGCGCAAAGCGGCCTTCAAAAGCATAGTGAGGATCGACCATGCCGGGGAGTGAGTCTGCCCCTAGCGGCTCATTGGTAGCGTAATCGTTGCCCAGCGTGACTTCCGGCCAGCCATAGTTAAGGCCTGCCTGAATATGATTCAGCTCATCGCCGGTAAGCGGGCCATGTTCTGTTACCCATGCCTCACCGTTGCTGCGTACGATCATGCCTTGAATATTGCGATTCCCCATGGAGTAAATCTCATCCAGGGTATTGGTATTGTCCACAAACGGGTTATCGTCTGGCACATCGCCGTTTTCCGTCAGGCGCAGCGTAGAGCCCGCATGATCGTCGCTTGCCTGGGCTCTAGATGGGTCGGAGCCACGATCGCCAACGCTCATTAAAAGCGTGCCATCGGTTAACCAGGCAATACGTGAACCGTAATGGCGGCCGGGGCCGGATGCGCGATCCTGTTCAAACAGGTGTTCCACATCGCCCAGCGCATCACCCTGCCATTTTACCCGGGAGAGCGCACTGCGGCTGCCATTGTCATCTGGCTTGCTCCAGGTAAAGTAAATCCAGTCATGCTCGCCGCTGGCATCACCAAACTCAGGGTGGAGTACAACATCCAGCAGCCCGCCCTGACCGTGATGGTTGACGCGCGGCATGCCCTCAAGCGCTCTTGAGTGGCCTTCTTCATCAACCAGATTCAACTGGCCGTTACGCTCACTGACCAGAAAACGGCCATCCGGTAAAAACGCCACCGCCCAGGGATGTTCAAAATCTCCGGCTATCCGCTCAATCGTAAAATCAAGATACTCGGTCTGGACCACCTCACCCACGGTTTCTGCATGAGCGCTACTTAAGCTTGCGGCCAGACAGAGTGTGGTAAACCCAGGCGCTAGCCAGCGCGGCAACGCATAAGCCTTGTTTGCATCGTGCATAAAGAGCTCTCCGATGGTGAAGTGACCGTACTGTAACCGTTATTGAAATCATCGTTGTAACTGGCATTGTAGCGGTAGCTGCCAAGCTTCCAGTTTAGCAGTGACGCTTTGCCTTTGGGCAGGGCTCTACCAAGCTACATCAATAGGGCTAATAGAACAGGAAGATAAAATAGTGCTAATAGCGTAGAGCAAAATACCAAACTCGCTACATACGCAGGTTCACGCTGGGCGCGCTGGGCAAACAAGTAGTTGAATACAGCCACTGGCATGCACATTTGCACCACCAAAATACTTTGCGCGAGCGGCGGAAGCCCCAGCCAACCGGCAATCAGCCAAGCGGCACCAGCCGCCAAGGGGATACGCACCAGGCTAAACCCAAGCCCTGAACGTAGATTTTTGACCTGAATACTTGCCAGAGAAACACCTAGGGTAATCAGCATCAACGGTACGGTAAAACCAGACATGAGACCCACCGTGTTGGCGAGCCAAGGCGGTAATGAGGTATTGGTCAGCAGCAGCACCATAGAAATTAATATGGCATACACCGTGGGCGTTTTGATGAGGGTTTTAAGCGGATTGCCTCGGCTGTTGAGGGCTGCTCCCAACGTGAACTGAAACAGCGATACGGTAATCATCGCCGTGATGCCATAAGCAAAGCCAGCGCTACCAAACGCATAGAGCACCACGGGGAGGCCCATGTTGCCGGTATTGGGATACATCATGGGCGCCAAGAGTACCCGCCAATCACGGCGCAGCAGCTTGGCAACACCGAAGGTTGCTATTCCCATCGTAATGATCACCAGTGCTGTGGCAAGCATGGTGCGGCCAAAGGTATTGGCATCGATATCGGCACCCGCTAATGAAGCGAGCACGAGCGAAGGGGTGCCGATGTTAAAAACCAGGCGGGTCACGAAATCGACAGGGTATGGATGCCCTAAGCGGATCCATAAAAAACCCAGCCCCGCGCCAGCAAGTACGGGGGCCATAACGGCAAAAAGTTCGGCAAGCATTGATGATCCCTGACAGTCATTCGTTGCCCATTGTCGTTAATGAGCAGACTAACTGGCAAGGCAAATAGGTAAATTGATTAAGTGGCGCTTACCGGAATACGCCATTGCTTTGGTGCGCACTCACGCAGAAACTCAAGCAGCGCGTTGGTGCGTCGAGACTGATAACCATAGGCGTAAAGTAGCGTGATAGGCAGTGGCGCCGGCTCCCAGCCAGGTAAACAGTTGATTAAATCACCGGGGTGATGTTGCTCCCGCTTTTCTACCAGCCAGTGGGGTAACAGCCCTATGCCCTGGCCACTCGCAATCGCATCAATATGCAATGCGGTTAAATCCACCCGCAGGCGCGAACGTGGGGGAGTGAAAAGGTACTCGCCCTGTTCAGGATGATCCAGCAACAGCCCATTGGGCGAGCTATCCAGTAAATCAACCCAAGCATGGTGTTCAAGCTCATCCGGGTGAGTTAGCGCGCAGGCCGCGGCCAAATAGCGGGGGCTGGCATACAGGCCGCGGGTTAAATGGCCGAGGCGCTCCTGATTAAGACCGCATTCGTGCGTATGACCAAGCCACACGTGCACGCTATTGCTGTGCATCTTGGAAGGCGGGGTTTCGCGTGTATGAAGGGCCAGCTCTACCTTTGGGTAGCGGTTTAAAAATGCGTTGACGGTTTCTGACATCCAGCTGCGAGCCAAGGCGCCATGGGCCTCAAGCGTCACGAGGCCGCTGATCTCTTCGCGCAGCTCCGCCAGGGCTTCCTGGCTATGATTCGCCATTGCCAGCAGTTCAGTACAGTAAGTATGAAACAACAGGCCAGCCTCGGTAGGAATCAACCGATTAGCCTGACGCCTTAATAGCGGTTGATTGAGCCGCGCTTCCAGTTGGCTGATACGGCGGCTCAGGGTCGATTTGGCTAACCCCAGCTTTTGGGCACTGCGTGTTAAACTACCTGTTGCCATTACATCAGCGAAAGCAGCGAGTTCGTCAAAGTCGTACATCGTCAGGCCACACAGCAATTAAGAATGGTCTATTGTGCCACTTAACAACGGGGATGCAAATAATATGCATTTCAGTACTTGCTGTTAGTTAATACTTGCAATTTAAGTTAAATAAAAACGAAAAAGCCCCACGTTAAGCGGGGCAAAAAGATCGAGGCAGTATCGAAAAAGGATCGCCAGTTAAGCAGCCATTAGAAGTCGAACGTTAGGCCCAGGTTGTACTGACGGCCATCGAGTACGACGCCATACTCATCGTTAGTCACTTCCTTGTTGGCAATGTTATAGATACCAGCTTTAACCTGCGCGCGGTCAGTCAGGCTATAAACCAAGCCGGCATCAACAAAACTATACCCTGGCGTGCCGTCGTCCATGCTGGTGCGTGATAGGTAATCGCTAGTGGAGCCGCGATAATTACCTTGCGTCCACAGATTCAGCTCAGGGGTGGCCTGCCAATCAACCGCGAGGTTGAACATATGCTCGGGGATCTTGTTCAGCGGCTCGCCAGCAAATTCACCCGATTTCTGCTCGGAGTCGGTATAGGTATAGCTGGAGCTTAGGCGTACATCCTGAGTAACGTCGTAGTCTAATGTGAACTCTACGCCCTGCATTTGCGCTTCATCGATATTCCGGTAGGTGCTGATAAACACATACTCGTTACCGGCGTATGAGCACCCCCAGGTGGAGGGATCGTTGCGATCGGCATTTGCCGTGTTGCAGTAGCGGTCTTCCGCGATCTTGTCCTCAAACTGGGTATGGAACAGCATCATGCTTGAGGTAAGGCGGCGATCGTCGCTCGTAAAGACAAACCCGGCTTCATAGTTGGTGCTGGTTTCAGGATCGAGATTTTCATTACCAATAATCAGCGCGCGTGCATGAGGTGCCGGGGAGCCACCGCCGCCAGTGCCGCGGCCAAAGCCTTCAGTGGCAGCGGCAAGGCCAGGCTGGGAGTAACCGGTAGACACACCGCCCTTGAACGTCCACTCCGGCGTCAGGTGGTAGTTGGCATAAACACGCGGAGAAAGGTGGCCGCCGAATAGTTCATCGTCGTCGTAACGCATGCCGGTTGTTACGCTGAAGGCATCCGTAAGACTCCACTCCATCTCGACGAACAGCGCGGCAATCCAGCGATCAACGCTGCGCATTGCATTGGGTGAGTTGCCGATGAGTCCATTGGTGTCATCGACAAGATCTTCTACCCGGTACTGACCGCCAAAGGTCAGCATATGGTCGCCCCAGAAGTAGGTCGATTGATTATTAAACGTCGTGACTTCCTCACGCTTCTCATCGGGCGTCGTATTTACCCGCTCTGAAATATCATGCTGCAGGTAGGTATCTGTCATAAAGGCGCCGTACGTGCCTTTATGACCCAACGTGAATACATCTTTATCGTAGCGGTAGGTAGATGAATCTTGGTCGATGGGTACACTGATGCCCGAGTTATGTGTGAATTCTTTGATGGAAGAAGTATAGCCGAAGCTGTATTCGTTCAGCTCGTCCGGGGTCAAGGTGAGCTCGGCACCGATCTGGCGCGTATCGCTGTCAGGCGTACTCTCAGCGTTGTCGCCACCGCCTTCATAATCACTCTCTTCCGTACCGCGCCAGCTACCATGTACGCTTAAGCCGAGCAGCCCTTCGATTAGAGCGCCCCCGGTATAGAAGCTGATCTGTTGCGAGTCGTTGTTGATATCGTTAAGAGAGTGGGTGTACTCGGTCGTAACCTGGCCCGACCATTCATCCGGCACGCGTTTGGTAATGATGTTGATAACGCCGCCCATTGCCTGCGAGCCGTAGAGCGAGGACATGGGGCCGCGGATGACTTCAACACGCTCGATTATTGAAATGGGTGGAAGGCCGATCTGTTTGCCTTCGTCCTGCCCATTGGTATTAACGGCTCGTCCGGCTGAAATGGGGCGACCATCGATCAGATACAGCGTGTAGCTATTGTCCATTCCACGGATGCTGATGTCCTGCGCTTCTCCACCACCGGTAACATAGACGCCCGGAATGTTTTTAACCGCGTCGGTAATATCGCTATAGGATTGGCGGTTCAGCTCTTCACCACTGATCACTGAAATACTGGCGGGCGCATCCGCAATGGACTGCTCAAAGCCTGAGGCAGTTACCACAACCGGATCGAGCGAGGTGTTTTCCTGGGCGGTAGCAGCGGCAGCGATGGCCATCGAAGACAGGCTGACAGCCTTAGCCAAAGCGCGACGTGAAAAATAAGCCATGTTTTTCCCTTGAGATGATATTACGTTCTACTTTTATGAATTCGTTAGCATCTGATATTTATTCTCATATGAGATTTGTATTCTATTGTTAAGAATTCCATAAATCGAGGGGAAAACCATGAACATGTCGTTGTGATGTACGCAACTGTAATAAATTCGTAAGCTTATAGTGGGGGGGGTGTAATGGTGTCCCTTGTTCTGTGACAGAGTCGATTATCAATAGGGCAGGCGGCTAGATCAGATAGGGCGCTGGTAGCAGGGTCGGTTGGTTAAAAAGCCCATAAAAAAGCCCCGGCGCGAGGCCAGGGCATCAAATCAGCATTGAAACAGTATCAGGAACGTTGCGAGCGTTCTTCGACGGATAAGCTATCGACGATTAGAAATCATAGGTTGCCGAGACCCATAGGCTGCGGCCATCTAGCGCCACGCCGTCGGTCGAGCGGCCTGTCTGGGTGTAGTCATAAGCAATATAAGTATCGCCGTCATATTGATAAGTGTTGTAGGCGGAGAAATCCTTATCAAAGAGATTATAAATAGTGCCAGACAAACGAACGTTGTCGGAAACCTGATAGGAGCTGCGCAGATTAAACAGCGTGTAGCCTTTCAGGTTATTACCCAGCTCTTCGACAAGAGCTGCCGATGAGCCGGTAACACCGCTGCTGAAGCGCTCACGCGAAGAGTAGTACTCGCCTTCCAGAGCGGTAGACCAGCGATCATTGATCGACCAATTAAGATCGGCAGTCAGCTTGTGCTTAGGCGCGTTGGTGAGCGCCTGACCTTCATTTTCACCGGAAGTGATCTCGGTGTCGGTGTAGGTATAACCGCCGCTGATCGTCCAGGCAGGCGCAATTTGGTAGCTGCTGTTTAACTCAACACCACGGGTTTCCGCACGATCAACGTTGACCGACTGACCGAAAGTATCCTGCTGGGTGAAGTTACCCACGCTCAAACAGTTGGCAGCATTGGCAAACGGCTGATTGCCATTAGAGTCGATGAACTGGCAGTTGGGCAGGTCGTCACCAGCGGCAATGCGGTCACGGAACTGGGTGAAGAAGGCCGTGGCGCCGACAGAGAAACCGTCAAGGTTGTCGTAAATAGCGCCCAACTCATAGTTGGTGCTTTTTTCAGGTTTCAGGTTGGGAGAGCCGAGGCTGATCGACTGGCCTTGGTTGCCGAAACCATTAACACCGTCATGCAGCTGGTTAAGCGTGGGCGTTTTGTAACCCTGGCTAATACCGCCTTTGAGCGTCCAGTTATCCGTGGTTTCCCAAACCAGATAGCCACGCGGGCTGAAGTGGCTGCCAAAGGCATTATGGTGCTCATAGCGCCCGCCGAGTGTCAGCGCCAGGTCGTTACGCAGGAACCACTCATCCTCAAGGAACATTGCCCAGCTGGTTTGAGAGAACTTCTCGTTGCCTGCCGTGCCGTCCTTGAGTTCGGCATCGATGTACTGACCGCCGATAGTCACCATGTGGTTATCCAGGGGCGCAACAAATTTGCTGTCGACCACGATATCGCGGTTTTCCAGAAGACGCGGTTCGCCTCCCTGAGCGACATAACCGTAGTCGGGCGCGTTGCCCGCAGGCAGTGTGCGGCCAAGCGACTCGGTAAAGTTGTGGGTAACGCTACTCTCCAGGGTACCGGCGGCGTAATGGCCGGTGTGGCCTACGGCAATCTGGTCACGGTTAAAGCGCAGTTCATCCTCGTAGCCGAAGGTGGCGCTCGGGTCGGGTGTTGAGCAGTCGTTACGTCTCAGGCCATCCAGGCTGCCCAGGCGGCAGTCTGAATTGTCGTAAACCTGGCGGGAGCGCTCGGCATCCAGCCACAGTTCGTTGGTGTCATCCGGCGTGAGGTTCAAACGCCCGCCAATCGAGTAGATGCGTGCTTCAGAGGGACGCGGGTCGCGCCCCACGCTATTTTCTACCATGCGCTCAGAGCTGTCGCGATCATATACCCGACCACGCAGCTGCAGGCCCAAGGTATCTTCGACAAGCGGGCCGGAAACATACAGGTTGATCGCTGAGTCGTTGCCCGCATCGCGATCTTCTTGGAACGTGTTCTCAACCGAGACAGAGCCTGCCCAGTCGTTACCCACGCGGCGGGTGATAATGTTGATAACGCCGCCCATGGCGTCCGAACCGTAAAGCGTCGACATCGGGCCGCGAATAACTTCAATACGCTCAATGGCCGAGAGCGGAGGCATAAAGCTGGTTGAGGTTTCACCAAAACCGTTGGGCGTAACATCGCCGGAGGTATTCTGGCGACGCCCATCAATCAAAATCAGCGTGTAAGCACTCGGCATGCCGCGAATGGAGATATTGTAGCCACCGGTTTTACCCGTGCCGGAACGTACATCGACACCTGGTACATCGGCAATTGCCTCGGCGATATTGGAAAACTGCTTCTGCTCCAATTCTTCTCGCGTTACCACAGAAATACTCGCAGGGGCGCTATTCAGCGACTGCTCATACCCAGCGGCGGTAACAACCATGTTATTAAGCTGAGTATTTTCCTGAGCATTGGCTGCTCCAGCAGCAAGCCCAAGAGCAACAGCGCTGGTTAAAGCGTTGCGAGTAAAGCGTGACATAGAGATCCCCTTGTTTATGATTTACTTGCTAATGATATTTATTATCAAATGAGTTGGGAATTCTAAAAAGAAAGGTTCCCATGCACGAGTGGATATCAAGGAACAGTCTGTTGCAATAAAAGCAACACGATCGGGAAGGGTTTGGTGTTGCTGTAAATGGAACAAGATATTCTATGAAATAGTACTGCATTTGCTTTTGAGAATCGTTACTATTAAAGAAATAAATTAACAGTAAGGGTTCACAATGCTGCGTACAGTACTGCGCCTTAGCCTGACCGGTGTGTTGTTAAGTAGTTTGGCTGCCACTGCGCAAGCGCGGGAGCTTAATACCGCGTTTGGCGAAGTGGAAGTGCCTGACTCGCCAGAGCGTATCGTGACGCTCTACGAAGGCGCACTGGATGCATCGGTCGCGGCGGGCGTTACGCCGATTGGGGCGATTGCGACACGTGGCGGCAGCGAAGTGGCGACTTACATGGGTGAGCACATCGATACCAGCCAGTTGGAAATGGTAGGCGTTGCCCGTGAAACCAATATTGAAGCCATCCTTCGTCTGCAGCCAGACCTGATTCTTGCTGCTCCCCAGCTCCCTGAAGAGCAGTATCGTCTGCTTTCACGTATTGCTCCTACCGTAGTGCCCCCTAGTACAGGCCTTTCAAAGGAAGGCTGGAAAGATGAATCACGCCTTTTCGGCCAGGCTTTGGGTAAGGACGCTGAGATTAATGAGACGCTTGAATCCGTTGAGCAGCGCGCTGCTGAACTTAATCAGCGCCTTAGTGAAGCCGAGGTTGGCGGCAGCGCTTACATCGTACGCTGGATGCCGGCAGGCCCGATGGTCATGTCATCAGAACTGTTCTCGACCGGTGTTCTTGCCTCTACCGGATTAACGGTTGATGACCAGGGGCTGGTGAAAGAAGGCAGTGCGCACAGCGATATTTTGAGCCTTGAAAACCTTTCGCTAATTGATGGTGACTGGCTGTTCCTTGCCACGCTCAACGAAGAAGGGCAGCAGGCTTTAGACGCCGCCAAGCAAAGCAGCGCCTTTACTCGCCTGAACGTGGTGGAGCAGGGTCACGTGGTGCCCGTCAATGGTCAGGTCTGGAGCAGCGCATCGGGCCCCTTGGCCGCGCAGGCACTTCTTGACGATATCGAAGAAGCCTTATTGCCGTGAAGGTTGCGCTGATAACGCGGCGTCTTGAACAACGAACGCTGCTCGCATTACTGCTCACCGCCCTTGTGGCGGTGAGTGTCGTTAGCCTACTCGTTGGCGCCGGCACCGTTTCGCCTTCGCAGGCGCTTTCGATGCTGTTGGGCAATGAGAACAGCGAGGCGTACTTCGTGGTCTGGGAGCTGCGTGCGCCGCGTACTTTGATTGGCATTGCCGTGGGTATGGCACTGGGTGTATCCGGAGCGCTGCTTCAGGCGGTGGCGCGCAACCCGCTTGCCGAACCCGGCTTGCTGGGAGTAAGCGCAGGCGCCGCCTTTGCCGTAGCGCTGGCATTGGTGCTGGGCGCAAGCGCTGCCTCATTGCGTATTTCCGTTGCCCAAGTAGGCGCGTTGGTGGGGTGCCTGTGCGTCCTGGGCGTTGCCCGATGGCGCGGAGTGGGTAACGACCCCATACGCTTGGTGCTCGCTGGGGCGGCCTTTTCTGCACTCTTGGGCGCAATGACATCCATGATACTGCTGTTCGACCAGCGCTCGGCCGATGAAGTGCGCTTCTGGGTCATTGGAAGTCTGGCCGGGCGTCGCCTGGAGGATCTATGGGCAGTCTTGCCTTCCATGGCGTTTTGTACGGTGCTTATTGCTCTTATTGCGCGGCCGCTTTCGGCGCTGGCGCTGGGTGAGCGCATGGCCTCTGGGCTTGGCCATCATCCTCAGCTTATCCGTGCGATGGTGGTTCTTTGTGTTGCCCTGCTGGTGGGAGCGGCAACGGCGATTGCCGGGCCGATCATTTTCGTGGGCCTGGTCGTGCCGTTTATCGCTCGCGCCTTTGCCGGGCCGGATATCCGGCGTACCCTGTGGTTTTGCCTGCCGATAGGGCCCTTGATTATTTTGGCGGCCGATATCATTTCGCGTGTGGTGGTGTCGCCTTCTGAGCTGCCGCTCGGCGTGCTGACTGCATTATGCGGAGCGCCTGTGTTGATTGCCGCCGTACGTGCCCGCCGGTTACCCATGTTATGAGCCTGTCTATGACCCCTCGCTGCTTAAAAACTGAATTCCGAAAACAGGATACTGCCGCACTGCTCTTCAGCGCTCCCTCGATAAAAGCAGCGGATGAGGTGTCGGTAATCTCGCCCACCGGCTATTGGCGGTGGAGTGGACGTGGCACCAGCATTCTGATTGAGCGGCGTGCCGTCTGGGTGAATGCCGGGCTACTGCTGGCGCTGCTGCTTTCAGGCATTGCGTACCTCTGCCTGGGCAGCCTGACGCTTGGCCCGCGCGAGGTAATCAGTGCGCTGGCCGGGCAGGGCGATGCGATGACCGGGTTCATGGTGCAGGAGCTGCGCCTGCCGCGGCTCGTGGCGGCATGTCTCACCGGCGGGGCATTCGCGCTGGCGGGTATTCTCATGCAAACTCTGGCCCGCAACCGCCTGGCGACACCGGGCATTATCGGAATCGATAACGGCGCCACCGCGTTTGCGGTGGCTTCTGTGGTAGGCATGAGTGTTTCATTAGCACCGTCTGCCATGGCCTTGACCGGTGCGGTTACTGCCGCCGTACTGACCTTTGGGTTGGCGGCAGGCAGTGGCACCCAGGGCTACCGTTTTATTGTCGCGGGTATCGGCGTGGGGGCCGTTTTTGGAGCGATCACTCAGCTTTTGTTGGCGCGGGTCGCGATTGATACCGCCAACGCCGCTTATCCCTGGACGGTCGGCTCGCTGAATGCTCGCTCCGGTGGTTCGGTTCAACTGCTGGGCATCGGGCTGATGCTGGGCTTTGTGGCGGCATTGGCGCTGGCCCGTTCGCTGACCATCCTGCGGTTTTCCGAAGCCACGGCCAACGGCCTGGGCGTGAACGCCAAGGCCCGACGAGTTCAAATACTCCTGCTTTCGGTGGTCCTCACGGCACTGGCTGTAGCCGTGGCCGGGCCTGTCGGTATGGTAGGGCTAATCGGCCCTGAAATTGCTCGCGCGCTGTCTACTCCGCGGCATGTGCCGGTGGTCGCCGCGACGCTTGCCGGCGCGTTAGTGATGGTACTGGCGGATCTGGCAGGGCGCACGCTACTGGCGCCTATTGAACTTCCAGTAGGGATTGTGACCGCGATTATTGGTGGCCCCTGGCTTTTATGGATTTTGATGCGCCCGCAACGGAGTCACGCATGAACAATTTTCGAACCCCGCCGACCCTTGCCACCGAAGCGTTGGATATGGGCTATGGCACACGGCGAGTTATCGACGGCCTGGATGTGGCGCTGCCCAGCGCCAAAGTGACGGCGATTGTCGGGCCTAACGGATGTGGAAAATCGACCCTGCTGGCAGGGCTTGCGCGCCTACATAAACCTGATGGCGGCAACGTATTGCTTAACGGTGAGGATATTCAGCGCCTGCCGTCGCGCCAACTCGCTACGCAGTTGGCGCTATTGCCCCAGGAAGCCATTGCCCCTGAGGGGCTGACGGTCACTGAGCTGATTCGTTTTGGACGCCAGCCGCACCAAGGCTGGCTACGCCAATGGTCGGCGGAAGACCAGCGCGTTGTACAGCATGCGCTGACCGCAGCGGGGCTTGAAAATTTGGCTGACCGGCCCATCGATGCGCTTTCCGGCGGCCAACGCCAGCGCGCCTGGATCGCCATGACCATCGCCCAGCAAACCCCGCTTTTGCTGCTGGATGAACCTACCTCGGCGCTGGATCTGGGCCATCAGATTGAAGTGTTCGAGCTGGTGCGACACCTGGCAGGGCACGGGCGCACCGTCGTGATGGTACTACACGATTTAGCTAGCGCCTGCCGTTATGCCGATCATTTAATCGCCATGTGCGATGGCAAGATTATCGACCAGGGGGCACCCGCCACAGTGGTCACCCCTCAGCTGGTGCGCAAGCTGTATCAGGTGGATTGCACGCTGCTGTCTGACCCTGATACCGGTAGCCCGTTACTCGCAAACGTGCGCCGGGCTACCGAACCTGCCTGAAGGAGCGGCGCCCAGAAAACTAGCGGTTGATTAGCAGGGCGTCCAGCGTAATGGGAACGTGGTCATCAATTTGCTGATAACCCAGCATGGTAAGAAGTGTGCGAACCGTACTGTTGGCCATTAACGCCTTGCCATCCAGCGCCATCGGTTCCGCGTGAGTCACCCGCACCTGATTCAAACCTTCGCGGGTAAAGCGTAAGGGCACCGACTCCTCCTGGTTCACCATATCGCTCTGCACGCGAAAGGTAATGGTCTCGACTAACGACTCATTGATATCCAGCGCATCTAGCCGCTCCGGCGACATCTGACCAATCAGAGTGACCAGGGTCGTATTGGAAAGCAAAGCGACCCACGGCGGCAGATCACTAAAACGCGAAAGCAGGTCGGTCTGGCTGAGTTTCAGCGGCAAGCGCAGTGTGCCATCCGGCGAAATATCCCCCTGTAGATCGCGCACCTGGTGATGATGCGTTTGGGGTGTCGCCCCGTTTAACTGGGTAATCGCCGCCTCTACGCGAGACTGACCAGGATCGAGCTGCCAATCTGCCTGAACAGGCACCGTTAGCAGCAGCGGGAAAAGAGCAATCAAAGCTTTCAAGGCGCGTCTCCGCATAAAGGACTTCCTTCAAGACCCGCAAACCTGCAAAAAGTGCCATTAGTGCGCCAAGATACGCGCGTAGGGGTAGCCTCGCCCCTTTACATTCGCTATTATATGCACGCTTTTCGGGCCTATAGCTCAGTTGGTTAGAGCAGGGGACTCATAATCCCTTGGTCGTAGGTTCAAGTCCTACTGGGCCCACCACTTTTCAATGACTTATCCTCGTGTTTCCCCTTCCTTGCTGTACTTTTCCTCAAAATGTCAACCGAAGATTTTCGGGCCGTACGTGATTGCTTCCTTTAAATGATCCGGTGTTAGCTTCCTAATACAATCTAAATATCTGATAGCACCAACAGCTCAAGTATGCTTTGGTGTGTAAAAGAATATTAATAACGGTCAGAGGGCGGCGTATGGAAGGGATATGGCTCATCATCCTAGCTATTGGAGGAGTCTGGTTTTTAAGCCGTTTGCTCGGAAAACAGTCACGCAAAGGACATCGTAAACGGCCTGTTACTCATGCATCGTCCCCCCCAGAGCATTTAGATGTAAAGCCACGCTTAAGCATTGAGGTGCGCTATGGCCGGGGTGAGGAGAGTGACGATCAGTTGCCAAACCCGAATGTTACCGCGCAAAACTGCTGGGTGCCAGCCAACATAAACAGGGCTGTGTGCGGCGTTACGATTTCGCATGGTCGCATCTTTGTGGGTAACGGGCTTGCTGCGGGGAACGGCTTTAGTATCGAGCCGGCCTTGGTGAACCCTGATCTGAAGGTGGACCTGCGCAGGGCCGACCTCCAGGGGGTAGAGCTTGGCTACTGGCCTCAATACCATCAGATCGATGCTCAGGCGAGGGCAGGCTACCTGCAGTACTTGACCACCGACCGTGACGATCCCGAAGCCCCTATGGGCTTTGTGTTCCTGTATTTCTACGGGTTGGAGAGGCGTCTGCTCGTTGATGCCATAGACCCAGGGGTCGATGAGGTGGAATATCGAGATCTGATTGCCGAGATCGAGCGATTGCTTACTGTCTACGACCACAGTCGTAGCTTCCGAGGATATGCGAACGGTCTGCTCGATTTTTTTCGGATCAGAGGAGCGCCCCTGGAGCAGCCAGCCAAGCCTCCAATAGTAGATGAGTATGCTCACCACGTGCCTTTCTCTCTGCAAGTTGATCTGGGAATTTTCTCGATTAAGCAGCGGCCTATACCTGCTGAGTGGGCTTACGCATGGATTATGCAAGATCCGCAGTTCCAGTTTCGGCAGCGTAAGGTCGCCGAACGCTGTACTGGTGAGCTCAGAGAACTATTCAAAGCTCTCTATCTAGAGCGCCATGGCGAGGGGATCGTCGTGAAGCCGAACAAGACAATGATCAAGGCTGAATACCGCCCCGCGAGTCCCGGGCTGAGGCATGTTTCTGAGCCTTTAGAGCTGCCAAACATCTCTATCCTGAAAGGCCCTACCAGAAAGCTGGCCGCGCTGATCGACACCTGTTGTGAGCAGCTGGCCGCCTACAGCCGCCTCATTGGCCGTCACCCTGAACGCAAGGAGAGTTTGGAGGCCTTTTCACTTCTGCCGGGAGCGCTTGCTGCCGAGAGAAAATCCGCTGACATGGTAAGCCTGGAGGAAGCGTTGAGACAGCGACTGGATAGTCAGGCTTTTTGTCGAGTACCTTTCTCTGAGCTGGCTCTAGGCGAAAATTTTGCCAGTGGCAGCAAACCAAGCGTGAAAAGCATGCAGGGGCTAGCTAGCTTGTTGGAACATTCCGGCATTGGCATAGAGCCTGATGTACGCTATACCGATTCGGTGCCCGAATTAGAAGGCGATTGCATTATTTTTGCGGTTCGAGGAGCGAGCGGATTTCCCCTTAGTGAGGATTTCGAGCACGCTGCCGTGGTCATGCGGCTTGCAGGCTTTGTGCTGTATGGGCAGGCTGACAGCCTGACTGATCGCCATATCGCCGTCATTGATGGCTTCTTAGGTGGATTCAGATCGCTGACGCCTTTGGAGACCCAGCACCTCAAGGCTTATTTCTTCTGGGAGATGGGAAGGAAGTCGACCCTCGCTGGTATGCGTAAACGCGTGGATGGCATGAGTCACGAGGATAGGACAGAGCTTGAACTGGTACTTGTGAGGTTAGCCAGTGCAGATGGTGTCGTCGATACCCATGAACTTAAGAAGCTCAGGCGCACTGCGAGCCTGCTGGGTCGGGATCCTGAGGCCTTGTATTCGCAAATCCACTCAGCGATGGCAGAACCTACCTTAGTTCGGGCAGCCAGCGCCAACGACAAGGGATTTCGTATTCCGGAGCCTGCGGCTGATCGAGTCCAGGTGTCATCGAAGCGAAAGCCTTTGGATGTGGATGCCATTCAGAACAAGCGCCATGAAACTGAGCATATTTCCGGTGTTTTGCATGGCATTTTTGATGAGGGCACCTCGCTAGTTGAGGGCGCCAGGTGCGCTCCTGACCAGGGAGAGGAACTTCAAGCAACTGAGAAAGGAGCACCGGAGGCGCTGGCAAACGATGATGACGCGTCGGCTGGACTATTGGGAGGGCTCGATGCTGTACATCTTTCTCTCCTAGAATCGATTGCCCAATCGAAGGAAGGCCTGCTTCGTAATGAAGCCGAAATCAAGGCTGCGGAGCTAAAGCTGATGTTGGCAGGTGCCCTAGACCGGATCAACGAGGCCGCTTTTGAAATGACCGATGCTCCTGTTATTGAGGAAGTCGGTGAGGTATTGGTGGTGGACAAAGAGATACTGGAGGAGATGAGAGGGTGAGTCGATTACGTGAGCGTGACAGGCAAGCGATTTTGAATTCACTGCGGACAGGAGTCGTGCCCCGTGTTGGGCAGCAACATATCCAGGTTGGCAGAGCGGCTGAACTCAAGGCCTTAATTTCAGACATCGTGACTCTTGCCGATGGGGGATCGGCGGTTCGCTTCATCATTGGGGAGTATGGCTCGGGTAAGACCTTCTTTCTCAACTTGGTGGGGTCGATTGCCCGAGAGAAGAAGCTAGTAACTGTGTCGGCAGATCTTTCACCCGACAGGCGCCTGCATGCTACCGGAGGGCAGGGAAGGGCACTGTACGCCATGTTGATGCGCAATATGGCAACTCGGGCCAAGCCTGACGGTGGAGCTTTGGCGAGTGTCACCGAGCGTTTTGTCACCCAGGCCCTGCAGCAGGCCGACCAGACGGGCATTAGCCCCGAGGCAGCAATCAAGGAAGGCCTCAACAGTCTCATGGAGATGCATGGCGGCTATGCCTTCGCCGAGGTGGTACAAGCCTATTGGAAGGGCCATGACACTGGAAATGTTGAGCTTCAGCAGGCGGCGATCCAGTGGTTGCGTGGGGAGTTCAGTACCAAGACTGAGGCACGTCATGCGCTGGGGGTCAGGACCATCATCGATGATGCCAACGTCTATCAGAGCCTGAAGTTGATGGCTCGTTTTGTTCGCTTGGCGGGCTTCGAGGGGCTGCTCGTCACTCTTGATGAGATGGTTAACCTTTATAAGCTCTCCAATAGCCAAGCCCGCAACGCCAATTACGAGCAGATTCTCGGCATCGTCAATGATGCTCTGCAGGGGAGTACCGAAGGGCTAGGTGTCATGTTCGGCGGGACGCCTGAGTTTCTGATGGATCCACGTCGAGGGCTCTACAGTTACGAGGCGCTCCAGTCGCGTTTGGCGGAAAACCGCTTCGCCCGCGACGGTTTGGTGGATCTATCTGGGCCAGTAATCCGTCTCACTAACCTCACCCAGGAAGATCTCTACCTGCTGCTGCTAAACATTCGCCAAGTGTTCGCTCGTGGCGAGTCCGGCACGGATCTGTTGCCTGATGAGGGGCTTGAGGCTTTTCTTGACCATTGCCATAACCAGATCGGTGATGCCTATTTTAAGACGCCCCGCAACTCAGTTAAGGAATTCACTCAGTTTCTCTCTCTACTTGAGCAGAATCCTGACGTGAACTGGGACAGCCTGATCAAGAAGATTGAGATTGCGCCGGAGTCGACCGACCAGATTCCTGAGGCGCCTTCATCACAGAGTGTCTCACCCACATCTGAATTGACTCCAGCCGCGGCAGCCGCCAGCGCGGATGTTAGTCAGGAGGATGAAGATGGGGAAGATGATAACTTTGCGACATTCAAATTGTAGGTAACGCAGGGTATGAGCGAACCCTCCTCCAGCAGTTTCACTAGCCTGGATCCTCGTATCCAGCGCTGGATATGGCGTCAACAGTGGAATCAGTTGCGCGACGTGCAGGAACAGGCTATTCCGGTCGTGCTTGCGGGTGAGCAAGACGTGCTGATTGGTGCAGCCACGGCATCCGGCAAGACGGAGGCTGCCTTCTTCCCTGCGCTGACCCGATTGCTCCAAGACCGGGATGCGGGTCATGCACCGGCACCTTTGCTGCTCTATGTGGCGCCCCTCAAGGCTCTAATTAATGATCAATTTAGCAGGTTGGAGCTACTGACTGAGGGCACTGAGTTGACGCTCACATCCTGGCACGGCGATGCCTCTACGAGCGGCAAGAGCCGTTTTGTCAAGAATCCTGGGGGCGTGTTGCTCATTACCCCTGAATCTCTTGAAGCGATGTTCGTGAGGCGAGGAACAGAGATGGCACGGCTGTTCGGCGGGCTACGACAGATTATTATCGATGAGTGGCATGCCTTCATCGGCACCGAACGTGGGATTCAGTTGCAGTCCCAAATGAATCGTTTGGAGGTCGTCCAGCAGCGACGTATCTCCCGTGTCGGTCTCAGCGCCACCTTGGGGGGCATGTCCCTCGCAGCGAACGAATTGCGACCGGGGGAAGGTGATTCCGTCATCCCAATCGTCTCGACCCATGGTGAGCAGGCCTTACACGTCCAGTTACGGGGCTACGAGCGATTACCTCCCAAGACAGCCCCCAAGGAAGCTGAGACGCTTAGTCGACAAGGTAAGGATGTCCCGATTGAGGATGTCACCCATGGCGATGAGTTGGACATCCGTGATCATTTGTTTAGGCACTTGCGTGGGAAATCGAACCTGATCTTTGCTAATCGCAAGCGAGACGTCGAGTTGTATGCCGAGTTACTCAGGCGAAAGAGTGAGGAGCAACGTCTCCCAGAGGAGTTCTTCGTTCATCATGGCTCGTTATCGAAGGATCTACGTCTCCATGTCGAGCAGTCGCTGAAAGCCGGGAAACCTCTAAGTGTGGTCTGTACCTCTACGCTCGAGATGGGCGTGGATATCGGCAGTGTTGCTAGCATCGCGCAGATTGGCCCTCCCCACCAAGTGGCAAGCCTGCGTCAGCGGCTAGGGCGTTCGGGGCGACGAGGTGATCCGTCAATACTACGGCTCTACGTCACCGAGTCGAGCTTGTCCCCGCATACCCCCTTTCTTGATCGACTCCGTCCGGGGTTATATCAGGCCGCGGCGATGGTCGAGCTCTTAGTTGAGGGGTGGTGTGAACCACCCCCCAGCGGTTATCTGCACCTCTCAACATTGATTCAACAGGTTATGTCTCTCATAGCTCAGTATGGTGGGGCTTCCGCCAACGACTTGTGGCGCGCACTGATCAAGTCCGGTCCTTTTCGCCAGGTTAGTCAAGGACAGTTCACGGCCCTGCTGCGTGCCATGGGGGCAGCCGAGCTGCTGGTACAGTCCAAGGGCGGGCTCCTGCTACATGGCCCGGTTGGTGAGCGCCTTGTTAACCATTATGACTTCTACGCAGCCTTCTCCGCCCCGGAAGAATACACGCTCTATCATGGAGCCAAGGTAATTGGAAAGCTTCCGATTGACTCTCCCATTGAGACAGGCGGATTGCTGGTGTTTGCAGGCAGGCGTTGGTTAGTTCAGGACATCGATGCTGACCGCAAGGCCATTTCCTTGATGCCCTCTGCAGGTGGCGTCCTGCCGCTCTTCGGCGGCAACGCTGGCTTGATTCGGCGTGAGATTCGGGAGCGGATGCGTAGGCTCTATATTAAGGAGGAGGTGCCCAGGTTCCTCAATCGTGGGGCTGCGCGGTTGTTTGCGCAGGGTGGCACTTTCTTTCGCGAAGCACAGCTTGAGAAAATCTCTATTGTTCAGGAAGCGGATCAGACACTGCTTCTGCCTTGGCAGAGCGATCAGGTTCTAAATACCTTGGCTCTACTATTGCGACGAGTGGGGTTGGCGGCTGAACGAGAGGGGATAGCCGTCACGATACAGAAATGCAGTATCGACATAGTACGACAGGGGTTAGAACATTCCTTAGCCCATCCGCCAACATCTGCGAATGAATTGGCTGCGGTGGCGGAGAACAAGATCAACGAGAAATATGATCAGTATCTTTCCGAAGAACTGCAGTGCAGTGAGTTTGCCTCACGGTTTCTGGATCTGGAAGGTGCCCTGAAAACTGCAAAGAAACTGCTTGATATCTGAAGGTAGCAGCCAGTCTTATATACTTGGGCTATCCCCCCTTTACATATTGGCTAGCCGTACTATCGGCTGCGGGTATTTTCCTGAAATAAGCCCCCCGACTACAATTTTATGCCCATGCAATATGGAAAGTAGATTCACAATATCCTCCTTTATCTTTATTCAAGTATCTATTTATATTGATATTCTCATTAATTATTAATATTCAGAATAATGAATATTGGTTCGCTAGATTATCGCCTACGCCTACGCCTACCTGAGGCATATTTTCTTGTGGTTTGATTATTCAAAGAGCTAAGGCTAGCTATGTATTTTTTGCGTGAGCGTTTGGTTATGTGCGCCGAAATCTTAGAGTCGCGTATACGTACTAGGATTCGCACAAGTCGGCGTATGGTATTTATACGTGACGATTTCGCTGCTCTGAGGGGTATGATCAAGTTGGCTGGGTGCTTCGAAAATTAGAAGCGCAGGGGAGGCTTGTGCGTATTGGTAAGGGGCTTTACGCCAAGGCACGCCAGAACCATATCATGGGAAAGCCAATGATTGCGGCACCCGGTGGCTTTGACCAAGTCGCTAAAGAGGCATTAAGCCGACTAGGAGTACAGTGGGAGCCATCCAGTACAGAAAAGGCTTCCACACATATTCCGGCGCGGGCAGTGGTCAGCGTAAAAGGCTCGTTTAATCGGCGCATTTCCTACGGGAAATATTTTTTAGATATTGAGCAGGCTTCTGTATGAAAATCGATTCAATGTTGATACTGCATTTGCACTGAAAAAGAAGTGCTAATGTGCGGCAAGCTCATTGAAAAAAGCAGGATTATCCTGAATCGTCGCCAGTACCTTAGCGGCTAGTCCCGTAGGGTTGCGACGCTTGGCTTCCCAGCTTTTGATCGTATCAACGCTGGTTCCCATGGCGCTGGCAAATTCTGCCTGAGAAACATGAAGCTTGGCGCGAATAGCTCGTACATCGGCTACTTCATGGCGTGTGATACGGCTAGCCTCAGTTTTGCCCTGTTTGATCTCAACGGCTTCCTGCAGTGATGATTGCAGTTCGTCAAAAATGCTCATTTGGAAATTTCCCCCCTTCAGTTGTTGAATCAGTGTTTTCAGTGCGGCCTTTTCAGCGGGCGTTAAGCTGTCTTTCACGCTTTTGAGGTAGGCCAGTATCAGGTAGATTCTCTCTGCCGTTGCCAAAAAGTAGATAACCCTGGCACCGCTGCTCTTGCCTTGGTTGCTCAGCGCCATACGTATTTTGCGCAGCCCGCCCGTGCCCTGAATCAGGTCACCTTTGTCGGGTTGAGCAATCAGGGGGCGTTGCAGTTCCTTTAATTCGTCGTCTGTTGCAGTGGCCTGGATCTGGCGTGTGAACGTCGGGGTTTCGATAAATTCAATCGCATGACTCACGTTGGGGCACTTCCTTTAGCCAGAGCGTCTCGCTAACTACCGCGACAAACGTTTAAACAGTTTGGGACGCCGAGGGATAATCGTCGCTGGTCGATGATCCTCTCACGCTCAGCTACCCAAATATCAGTGTCCTAGATATTTCATACGAAGTGATTCAAGTGATGTTCATAAGGCCATTTATTTCAAAGGAGGGTAAGAGAACTTGCCATCTCGTCCAATTTATTGGAAAGCGCTTGGTAGGACAGCTTGGGTCGATACTGGGCATCGTAAATCAACCCGTTACCATGCCCGCAATAGTTGTACCACTCGTTAAGCGATGACCAGCGATCAGTGAAGCCCCACATGGTAAATGAGTGCGCCCCCGCTTCGATGCACGCTTCCAGGTAGGTCGCGTACCACGCCGCTACCGCTTTCGGAGTGGTGGCGAAGATCTGGTGCTGGTTGATATCCAACTCAGATACCCGTACCTCAATGCCAATGGCATGGAAGCGAGCGATCGCTGAGGTCAAGTGCGTCTTGCTGACCGACGTACTATCCGCATCCCAGGAGGCCTGGTACTCAGCATTCACGTCTTCGTGCATCTGCAAGCCAATGCCATGAATGGGCACGCCGGCGGTTTGCAACTCGACCACGAGATTGAACAGGAAGTCCTGTTTATCACCCGCTTCTTCACAGCCCCACTCGTTAATGAACAGCAATACGTCCGGATCCACTTCATGAGCTTTACGTAATGCCCGTTCAATGTAGCCACGTCCTAATGCCTGGAACCAGACGGAATCACGGAGCTGGTCTGTCCAATCCTGGAACGGCTCGTTGATCAAATCAAAAGAGACCATGCGGCCTTTATAGCGACCGAACAACATCTCGATATGCTCGTCGAGGATCTCACCTACTTCGGTAGCGGTGATGGTCCCATCGAGCCAGCCATCCCACAGCCACTGTGGGGTCGCTTCGTTCCACGCCACTGTGTGACCATGCACGTCCATGCCATTACGTTCGGCGTAGTCGATCAGCTTATCCGACTCATAGAAGTCGTAGACCCCACGGGCAGGCTGGATGAACTGGAATTTCATGCAGTTCTCAGGGGTGATCTGGTTAAACTCATTGCCCAGAATCGTGCGGTACTGCTCATCGAACACCATCGGATAGGTGGACACCGCGGTACCCATGCGGAACTTACCGGCCTTATCACGCAAGGTGCCCACTGTCTTAGGCACTCTACGCACAGGAGTCTCTTCCACGGTACCGGTAGTGGTGATCTCGGTGACAAGAAACGTCGCACCCACGTTCGCTTCATCCAGGCTTAGGTAAACCACCCCATCGTCAAACAGGCCCAGATCCGACTGACGGGTAACTTCCACACCGTTAGTCAGAAACACAAGCTCGGTGCCCTCACGCTTGAAGGTGTAAATCACATTGCTACCCACACTGGCAGCAGCATTCCCCCCCTCGGTATTGTCAGGGTGGTACAGCGACCAGTAGCACCAGTCACCATTGACGATCTGGGCCTTGAAGGTACTCAGCGCGTAGTACCACTCATCCTGCACCATCGGGATAACTCCGTGGAACATGAAGTAAGTAGAGTTGGCGGCGGACAGCGTAGCGGTGATATTGATCTCAAAGTCCCCCGCCATCTGAAAGCGCATCGCCAGATTAAGGGGTGGGTTGTGTACCGGTGCATCCTCAGAGTCAGGCAACGGCGATAGCTTACGGTCGAGGCCTTCAAACAGCACACCATTAGATTGCACGGTGGCCCCAGAAAAGCCTTCCCACAAAGTTAATGGAGAAGAAGTCATGAGAATACCTCCAAAGAAATGAACCAGTGCGTAGTAGGTCGTATAACATTGAGACGCTAGGTGGCCTTGTGGCTCAATTCCGCTATCCTCCTTCCGCCATTACGATATTTCTTATCGTGATGCCCCTCTGCTTGACCTTAATCTCGCCACATAAGCCGCCTGTATTGTTTAACAACAAACTTACAAATGCGTCTTCGGCCGGGTCTTCGCTAATAGCACTGCTTGATTCGCCCATTGCTTTATACCACCGCGCAGTATCCTCGACACTCGCTATGTCTTTACCCTTGCAATGGCGGATAGCAAGGGCGACCAACAGTTCTAGACGTAGGCACTATGTTTGATGGTTCGGTAGAGTGAGCAAACCTTAAGTTTCTTCCTAAACGGCATTCAGCTCCCTACGAACGAATTCTCGAAAGACACGCACTCGCGCCGGTGCCTTCTGACCATTCAGACTGATCGCATAGAGTTGGCCTTCCGATAGACTCCAATCCGCCAGCACCGGTACCAGAGCTCTGGAGGCAACATGGGCCGCTGCCACCAAGTCGGGAATGGGGCCAATCCCGGCACCCGCTATCGCCAAGCGCAACACGCTGGCATAGTCACTGGTACGAATACTCGGGCGGATAACCACCTCGTGTGTGCGGCCTCGGCGATCGGTCAGCACCAATTGTGCGGCCCCCGTAAACTCACGTGAGATGACAAAATGATGCTCTGCAAGCGCGGCGGGTGTATCACCTGACCATCTGTTCGCCTCGAGATAGTTGGGGGCGGCATAAAGTCCCACACGCAATTGAGCTACCGATGAGGCGCGGTAGACCATGTCGGGCAAGTTTCCGTCTTGCGCTCTCAGTGCCAGGTCGATGCGATTGGCTGCAAGATCCAGCGGCGTATCTGTCAACAGAAGCTCAACGGTAATCTGGGGATGAAGTGCCCGGAATTTTGCCACTATGGGGGGCATCAACTCTATTCCGATATCCACCGGGGCTGTCACACGTAGATGTCCTTGGGGCACGTCTTGAGATTGACGTGCGCCTTCTGCAGCATCGTCCAGCCACGCCAGGGCTTCTCTCGCCTTGATATAAAAGGCGGTGCCTTCCTCGGTTGGAGAGACTGCCCGAGGAGCACGTGCCAACAAGGCCACGCCAAGCCGATGTTCCAGCCGTGATAGTCGACGACTGATACTTCCCTTGGTCTCGCCCAGCTGTCTTGCTGCGGCCGAGACCGTTCCAAACTCGGCGACCGCGCAGAACGCGCGAATGTCTTCTAATGCTCCGCCGATGGTTTCTGAATCATCAACCATGAGATGCAACTCCTGAAGTATTACGTGCACGCGGAAACTAATGCATGTTGTGCGTTTTCGCTAGTGCGAATGCTTGAGGACCAATTGGCTGACATTGGCCGTCGAGTAATCTGTCGTGGTAACCAAAAAATCAACAAAAACGCGAACGATTAACATTTGTGTTGAAGATGAAAAAGCGATAGTGCTAATATCTACCATCCGTCCGGTAGGTCGGGTTCTGTTCTTTTAAATCCAATCCTAAAGAACAGCATCCGCTAACACTTCCTCCCAGCTTTCTTAAAGGCATTGGCATGAACGCACACTCTTCTCGTTTCAAACTGCATAGGATTGCATCAGCAATTGCTCTGGCAATGCTCACCATGGCGGCTTATGCACAATCTTCCGATGGGGTGGTCACCGAACTGCCCGCAGTGACCGTGACGGCAACGGCCAACGAGTTGGATGTTCGGGATGCCCCCGCCAGCGTGTCGATCATCACGGCCGAAGACATCAAAAAAATTCCCACGAACGACCTCAATGAAGTGCTGCGCCGCGTCCCTGGCCTATCCCAGGGCACAACGCCCGACGGCGGCACTAGCATCCAGATCCGTGGTCTGCCGCAGCGCTACACCTTGGTCCTGATCGATGGTCAGCGCACTGGAAGTTCAAGCGAGACATTCGATCGCTACACGCGCAATGAACTCAACTGGGTTCCAGTAGAGTCCATCGAGCGCATCGAGGTGGTGCGCGGGCCGATGTCCTCACTCTACGGTTCGGATGCAATGGGCGGTGTCATCAACATCATTACCAAAAAGACGGAAGACACGTGGGGAGGAAGCTTTGCTACGGGTGTGGTGGTCGATGAGGATTCGATTCGCGGTAATGACTACAACGGCAGCTTCTCTATTGGTGGTCCACTAGCCGACGGGCTGGCGTTACGCCTCAACGGCCAGCAGACATACCAGCAGGCCGACAGCGGCCTGCCGGATAGCGCCGATGGCGCCTTCCGCTGGGGAGGCGGCCGTGAAGGCAGCAAGCGACGCTCATTTGGAGGGCGCTTGGACTGGGACATTAACCCCGACCACCAGCTCTCCTTCGACTACCAGCATGGCGAGTGGCGTACGCTGCCAGCGCCGGAAGGCGACGCTAGCAATCCAGGTGGATTTTCAACATCCACCTTTACACGCGGGCCAGCAAAGATGGAGCGCGAAAACGTTGGCCTGAGCTATGCTGGCCGACACGATTTCGGTACGTCCAAACTTTCCGTCAACCAGGTCGAATACAGGAATGACACCACTGCACCGATTATCCGTGACGGTCAGTTGGTTGAAAAGGATCCGCCCGATCAGCGCGACCCCTATGTGGCCTATGACACGCAGGCAGTGGCGAAAGATCTGGTCGTGGATGGAAGTCTATCCATGCCCGTTACGTTCGGGATGGACCAGTTTCTAACGGTCGGTGGACAATGGAAGCGCTCCGAACTGGATAACCCTAACTCCGTGGGGGCGCTACCTAACGCCGATGGCGTCGTCGGCCTGTCGCACAAACAGGTCGACGCCTCCGCGCTTTTCGCTGAAGACGAGATCTTCCTGAGCGACAGCTTGAGCCTGACCTTGGGTCTGCGGGTGGACCAACACGACGAACATGGAACTCACGTCAGTCCGCGTAGTTACCTGGTCTATCACCCGACCAGCGAATGGACAATTCGAGGCGGTTATTCTGAGGGCTTTCGTGCGCCTACGCTGCGGGAATCGAATCCGAACTTCGTCAGCGAGTCGCGGGGAGCCGGCTGCGCGGATGGCTATCAGGGTGGTGGTTGCTATACACGCGGCAACGCCAATCTAAATCCAGAGACTACGCAAAGCTGGGAGTTAGGCACTAGCTGGGAGCGCAATACTTGGCAGGGCGGGCTGACTTTCTTCAACACCGACTTCGATGACAAGATCCATGTGCGTGGCCTGGGCTATCTGGGCGGGGCGGGCTACTGGCAAGAGTATGTGAACATCGCCGAAGCCGAAACCCGTGGCTTTGAGGCCAACTTCACCGTGCCACTGGTTGAGCATTCCTCCATCCCCGGGCTCCAGAGTGTGATGTGGAATACCAATATCACTCATATGTTGAAGGCCGAGAATAAGGCGACAGGTGAACCACTGAGTGCGGTGCCAAAATGGGCCGCCAGCTCCGGACTCGACTGGCAGATCACGGATGCACTGGGCGCAACACTGCAAGCTGAGTTTGTAGGCAAGCAGGTACATCTCGACTGGCGCAATGCTAACAACGCGGATCGCTTCGGTGATCAACGTATCCAGAACAGCTATACCATCTATGACCTAGGTCTGAACTACCAGATCAACCAGCGGGTGCGCGTTAATGCCGGTGTTCGCAACCTGTTCGATCACAACCCCAATGGTGACGTGGACAGTGGGAATAATTTTTACACACCAGGGCGTCGTTACTTCACAACACTGACTGCCAGTTTCTGACGGCCCTAAACCATGATGGAAGATTCTCTGCACCTTTCCATGCGTATGGTGCGGGTTTTTTCCTACTACTTTTTTGATCGGAGACTTCATGATCCAGACCCGAACAACGCTTGAAACACCGAACGCCAGTCGCTACATCACCCGGCTATGTAAGCACTGGGGGCACAAATTTTCTGTGGATTTCGATGCACAGCGCGGACACATCGACTTCGGCGGCTCATCGTGCGAATTACAGGCGGGGGACATGGTGTTGCACGTCTCGGTGTTCGCGCCTGAGGCCGAACTGAATGAGATGGAGAACGTAGTCGCGGAGCATATCCAGCGCTTCGCGCCACGCGGCGAAGAGCTGCAATTCGCATGGGAGCGTATCTAGTACCGATATCGAACCCAATGAAGAGGAAGCAGGACCGTGAGTGCGCGTAGGGTAGGTTCTGATCGTGGCAGCGATACTGGTGGAGAAACGCGGGTCCTTTGAACAGCGCAGCGTCGTCCATGCGCAATGACCGAATGGCAGTACAAGGGACGCCTGACGAAGTCATCCACTCGGATGCTCTACGATCTATCCATGATATGGCGATTGACGTATCTAACCGCGATGATCGGCGCGTCGCCCATTACTACTGATCCAATCAGTAGTAATAAGTCGGCTGACTCACAGATTAGTTATCTGCGTTGCCATCAGAGGGCGACGCGATAGCCGCTTCAAAGACTGCCCAAGTGGATTCGAGGCGTCTTTGATACTTCTTCGCACCGCCAAAAAGCAGTTCACTTTGCAGGCTGTCGATCATGCTCATGCAGGTCATCGCTAATACATCGGCACTCAGCTGGCTGGCATTTGGGACGAGCGGCGACGCTTGCAGCGCATTCTTGAGGATGCGCTCAAGATCATCCATGAAAATGTGCATCGGATCCATGACCATATCGTACAAATGCACCGGAGGTGCGAGAAGAATCCGTACCCAGAACTGAACCCTATAAGAGCTATTGAATCGCTCTTCAATACCTTGTAGATACGCCAGGAGTTGCTGTTTCATATCGTCCCCACCGCGCAGAGTGCTTTTGGCGTATTCCTGCTCGGCCTCGATGACCAAAGGAATAAGACTAAGAAACAGTTCCTCTTTATTACGAAAATGCGCGTATACGGAAGGTTTCTTGATGCCAACGTCCGCCGCAATCTCGTTCATTGAGGTCGCATCGAACCCCTGTTTGGCAAATCGCGCAAGCGCGGCATCTTGTAATCGTGATGCGGTCAGCGTCGTCAAATCCAATCCAACTCGTATCCGTTATGGGGGGCCACACTCACCTCCTTATTCAAGGGGCCAAAGCGATGATGTGGGACAGCTAGCCTAGTATATTGTAAAACCTCTCGCCAAGGCGAGGTGGCACGGCTTCTCTCGCTGCGCCCGCATCTTGCTGCATTCAGCGTCCGAACAAGAATACACGAATGCCTGCAAGCGCTCCGTCAATGGTTTTCATTTCATCAACCATCAGTTCCATTTCTGGCGTCTTACATCCATATGGAAACTACTTCACACTATTCACATGGCCTAGTCAACGTGCTTGGGTGATGGTCGGTATGGCCCAGCCGCTATCTAGTTTTTGGGAGAGCGTTATGCCAGGTCTTATCAACGGATAATGGCGCCTTCAAGTGCAATATTCGCCGCATCGAAGACTACCCGCACTTGGCGAGCTATCTGCGCGAACTCTATCAGTGGGCGGGGATGAGCGAGACGGTTAATCTCGAACATATCAAAATCGGTTACTACATTAATACTGCCCTTAACCCGGCGCTTGTCGTGCCGCTGGGCCCTGAACTGGACCTTGAGCGAGCGTATGATCGAGATAATCTGTCCGGAAAAGGGATATATAAACGCACAGGAGCGGCTGGATGAATACCTTACTTCCCCCGATTGGCTTTGGTCTTGATGAGCTAGACGATCAACAAGTCGCACACCTGATTCCTGCCGCCTGGCAGGCAGGTTTTCGTGCCTTCGATACGGCCCAGCTTTACGGCAACGAGGCCGCGCTCGGCCGTACCCTGCGCGACATCGGCATGGATCGCGATGCGGTGTTCGTCACCACCAAGGTGATGAATAGCAATTTCTCTGAAGCGCGTTTTCTGCCTTCGATTCAGGAAAGCCTCGCAAGGCTCGAACTGGATACGGTCGATCTGCTGTTGGTACATTGGCCCGGTCATGGCATGCCGATCGAGCGCCAAATTGAGCTATTGAATGAAGCCCGCGCACGCGGTTGGACGCGCCATATCGGCGTCAGCAACTATAATGCCACTCAGCTTGCTCGCGCAGCCGAGATAAGCGAAGCACCGATTGCCACAAACCAGGTCGAGATCCACCCCTATCTTGATCAATCTACGCTTCGCCAGCAGGCACATAAGCTTGGCGTGCCGCTGACTGGGTTCTTCGTGATGGCGATGGGGGCGGTGCCGCGTGATCCGATACTGGCCCGGATTGGCGCGGCACATGGCAAAAACGCGGCACAAGTGGTCCTGAGGTGGGCGCATCAAAAGGGTGATGTGCCCCTTACCCGTACCACCAAGCCCACGCGCATCGCGGAGAATATCGCCATCTTCGATTTTTCCCTGTCACCCGATGAGATGGCGATGATTGATGGCTTAGCGCACACGGAAGGCCGCATCCTTAGTCCGGGCAATCTTGCCCCTACGTGGGACCAGTAACATCAGCCTCATATAAAGACGAAATAAGGAAAGCGTTCATGCAGATCGACTTGAAAGGAAAGCGCGCCATTGTCACCGGATCGACCGCCGGAATCGGCTTTGCCATTGCCGAGGGGCTAGCGCGTGCCGGCGCCAAGGTGGTAGTCACGGGGCGTAAGCAGAATACCGTGGATAGGGCCGTCGAGAGCATCGGCAAGGCAGTGCCCGGGGCGCGCCTATCGGGCGTTGCCGCCGATTTTGCTAATGCCGAGGGTTCGCAGACGCTGATTGCTGCCGTACCCGATGCGGACATCCTGATCAACAATTTAGGCATCTACGGTGGCTGCTCCTTTTTTGACATTGACGACGCTGCCTGGGAGGAAATCTTTCAGGTGAACGTCATGAGCGGCGTGCGTCTGGCGCGCCACTATGCCAGAGGAATGCAAGAACGTGGCTGGGGTCGTATCCAGTTCATTTCCAGCGAGTCGGCACTCAATATCCCCGCAGAGATGGTGCATTACGGCGTCAGCAAGGCAGCTATGCAAGGCGTCTCCCGCGGGCTGGCCAAGGTGCTGGCCGGAAGCGGTGTGACCGTCAACACCATCTTACCCGGACCGACTCGCACGGAAGGGGCCCAGGCGATGTTGGCGAAGCTTGCTGAAGAGCGTGGTGTCTCGACCGATGAGGCGGAGATTCTGTTTCTTAACGAGAACCGCCCCTCGACGCTGCTTAAGCGCTTTGCGACGCCGGAGGAGGTGGCTAACCTCTGCGTCTACACAGCCTCGCCCCAGGCCAGCGCCACAACCGGAGCGGCGCTTCGTGTCGAGGGCGGCATCGTCGAAAGCATTGCCTGATTAGCTGACCGGCGCCGAATAGCAAGCGGGGGACCACTGGATTGGACAAGACGACATTCAGGCCGGGACCATCTCCGTGCGGCGCCGCCTGTCCAGCTCCCCCTTCAATCAATGACCTAGCTGGTTGTGGCTCAAAGGATGAACGACCTGCCTCTAGAGTTCATGATCGTAGGTTCAAATCCTACTGGGCATACCATTTTCTCAAGTCTTCTGCGACATCACCCTGCTAGCGCTACCCCTATTAGTACTAATCCAAACACTGCTACACCCGCTGCCACAGGCAGGCCCATTGTGCGTACGCGCAGCCATACAAGCAGCGTCACGAATAGTCCGATGGCCGTTGCTGCCCATGAAATAACGCCAGGATTAACGGGAACGAGCGAGACGCCGAGCACCGCCGCGATCATCAGCGGGCCTAAAATGCTGATCCATTGAGGAATGCTGTTTAGGCCGGTTTCACTTCCCAGGCGGCGCTGCATCCATAGAAACGGCACAACGCGTATGAGTAGCGTACCCAATGCTGAAGCGATTACGGCTAACCACAGTCCTGTGCTCATAATGTGCTCTTCCTAGGATAAAATCTCACCATATAAAAACAGATGGCACCGCAGGCAGCCGCCAGCGGGATGGCAACATTGCTCCAGCCGTAAAGGGTAAAGAAGAGGGCGGATGCAATCGTGCAGCCCAAGGCTAATGCCCAGCGTTTATCCGTGACGCGTGGCGCTACCATGGTTAAAAAAAGCGCGGGTAGGGCAAAGGGCATAATCTCGCCCAAAAGCGGCCAGTAGGCCGTTAACGTTTCTCCGGCTGTGGCGCCTACCACGGTACCCACGATCCACACGCCCCAGGCCAGCAGCGCTACTCCCAAAAACCAGCCGAAGCGTTCAGATTCGGGAAGCTGAGGTAAGCGCGTATGCGCCAGAGCAAAGACCTGATCGGTAAGGCCGTGCATAAGCCAGGGCCAGTGGCGGCTGCGGGGTAGCCAGGCCGCGATGTTCGGGCCGTAAACCACATGGCGCACGTTAATCAGTAGCGTCAACACGACCACCAGCCACAGCGGCGAGCCCGCGGCGACCATGCCGACGAATAGAAACTGTGAGGCACCCGCATAAATTAACAGCGATATGACCGCCGCTTCCCAGGTGCTAAACCCAGCCTGTGTCGCCACCAAGCCAAACGAGAGCGAAACGGGTATATAGCCGCCCAGCAAAGGAATCGCTTCGCGCACGCCACGCAGTGTCGAACGACCAGAAGTAGGGTTGGTAAGCTGGTTCATGGCGTACCGCCTTTTTCAGCGTAAGTAATGGTTAAAATCAGTGTCGCCTCTGCTGCCTGGGTGCGGTAAAGGTGTGGCTGGTCGGCCGGGAAGGTGAGGGTCTCTCCAGGCACAAGTGATGTGGTATCGCCATCCGGCCCAGCTTCCAGCCTGCCGCTGATCAGCGTGAGTGATTCCTGCGCACCCGGCGTATGCGCCTCGGCATGGCGCAGCGTGTTCGGCGCGCAGCGCATCCAGTAAGCGTCCACTTGGGGCGAGTCTTTGCCCTGATCAATAAGCCGGACCTGCACGCCATCTTCACCCAGCGGCACGGTAATCGGTGCCACTAACGTACCAAATGGCACGTTGAGCTGAACGGCCAGCCGCCAGATAGTATCCAAGGTGGGGTTGCCATTGCCCTGTTCAAGTCGGCAAAGATTGGATTTGGCGATGCCCGCTTCATTGGCCAACTGCGACAGCGAAAGGCCTCGCTCCGTACGAAGCGTTTGAAGGTGCTGGCCCAATGTACTCAGTGAAAGCTTATCCATGACGTACTCTAGTGTTCTTTATATAGAACGTTCTATATAAGGGACGAGTGTGTGTCAATGATTACTGTTAATGGATGGAAAGAAGCTCAGCTGGAAAGACGACAGGGGGCTGGGAGCGCCAGCCAATTAAGGCGAGAGCGCTCCCATTTTGGCGTGCAGCTAGGAGGAAGTGAGAGGGTTGCTACGTGCGCGGCATGCAGCGGCAGTAAACAGCACGTCAGTTGAGGAGTTAAGCGCGGTTTCTGTGGAGTCCTGCACTACGCTAATCACAAAGCCGATCGCGACTGCCTGCATGGCCACTTCAGTTGGAATACCAAACAGGTTGGCGGCCATCGGAATCAGCATCAGAGAGCCACCGGCTACGCCGGAAACGCCGCAAGCTGCCAGCGCAGAGACGATGCACAGCAGTAAGGCAGTGGGGAAGTCGACGTTAATGCCCAGCGTATGGGTGGTCGCCAGCGTGATCACGGTGATAGTGATTGCCGCACCGCACATGTTGATCGTCGCGCCTAACGGAATGGAAATCGAGTAAGTATCAGCGTCCAACTTCAGTCGGCGGCAGAGCTCAAGGTTGACCGGAATATTGGCCGCTGAGCTGCGTGTGAAGAAGGCGGTAATCGCGCTGCCGCGCAGGCAGGCAAACACCAGCGGGTAGGGGTTCTGACGGGTGGCGATGTATACCAGCAGCGGATTGCTCACCAGAGCAACAAACATCATGCACCCAACGATAACCGCGAGCAGCTGGGCATAGTTAACCAGCGACTCAATGCCTGACTCTGCCAGCGTCCCGGCCACTAGGCCTAAAATACCCAGCGGGGCCAGACGAATTACCAGCGCAACAATACGTGAGATGGCGTCAGAAAGATCGCTAAGGGCAAGGCGGGTAGTGTCACTTGCCTGGCGCAGCATCAGACCAAGGCCAACGGCCCAGGCAAGAATGGCGATAAAATTACCTTCCATTAGCGCACTGACGGGGTTGGCTACCGCGTTTAGCAGCAGGTGGCGCAGGATCTGGAAGATATCGCCAGGCGGGTTGCCCTCCGCTTGGGGGGCATTAAGCGCAAGCTCCGTTGGAAATGCAAAGCTTGCTGCAACGGCAATCAGCGCTGCTACCAGCGTGCCAACAATATAAAGCACCAGTACCGAGCGAATATGAGTAGGCTGCCCTTGCCGATGCGCAGAAATCGCGGCCGCCACCAGAACAAACACCAGAATAGGCGCGACGGCCTGCAGTGCAGCAATAAATAGCTGACCCAATAGCGCTATGTCGCTAGCAAGAGAAGGCGCGAATACCCCAAGTAGGGCACCTATCACGATACCGATAAAAATCTGAGAAATAAGGCCCAGCTGTAAAAGGGGGCGGAACAAGCCTGTGGCGGTTGCAATCATCGCGCGTCACTCAGGTAGTAGAATGTGATTGGCGCCGTGGACGCCTCCTGAAAGGGGCAGCATTCTATCACTTGCGGTTATCGCGCGGGCTTTTTGGCGGGTAAGTTTCTCTACATGGGCGAAAAGAAAATAAATTTTATATGCAGCTGGCCGTATTCGCATTTTGATATTTTATAATCGAATCGTCAGACCGGTACGGTTTACATAAAAATTGATATTGACTACATGACACTCAAAAAACTAGAAGGGAACGAACGAATGCGTATCACATTAAGGTTGGTGGCATTGATAATGCTTTGTTTATCGACGGTGGCTAACGCCTCTGACTACTACGTCGATGTTACCAATCGCACTGGCTATACCATCTTTTATATGTATGTTAGCCCAGCGAGTTCAAAGAGTTGGGAAGAAGATGTATTGGGAGAAACAGTGCTAGAGAACGGTGAAACTCAGCGGGTAACCTTAACGGGTTACACAAATCCATACTTTGATATTCGCTTGGTCGATCAAGATAACGACAGCTACACCTTCTGGACGATTGATGTGTCAACGCAGGATATCGTGGTAACGCTTGACCATCTCGATTGATGCTTGCTTCCCTTGCCGTCGTATTGCAACGGCAAGGGAAGCATCAGGAAAGGTTAAGACCTAATTAAGCAGCGACCATCGTTTGACGTGCCGCTTGTCGTGTAGTGCTGTGCGGGGCCGGTGTTGCAACGGTAGCGCTCATGGTAGCTACCATGGCATACCCTTTTTCAGTCAGTTCCACGACGTCTGGTGAAGAGCCCCATTTCAGCAGCATATCGTCAAGCTGACGTTCTGCGGCTTCAAACTGGCTGCAATGACACAGCAGTTTAGCGATGGTGTAATCGCATTCTGGGGTGTCGAACATTTCATCCTTGATTTCCTGGATAGCAAGTTGAAGACCGGCTTGGGAAATCTCTGCTAAATGGATATGTTGCATGCCACTACTCCTTGTGAATGCTGGTTTATTTGTACGCAAATTGTACTCTTGGAGAGTAATATAGCTTTTTTTCAGATGCAAACCCGAATTGGTCGAATGGCTTAAATGGACACTATAAAAAAATCCCTCCACTTAACGTAGAGGGATTTCGCTGCACTTTTTCATGCCGCTACTATAGGGTTCATACGGCTACAGGGGGAGCATCGCGAGTACGGTAACCACACAGCCTGCCAAAAAAGCGAGAGAAGCAAGCTTGATAATGTCTGCTTCTTGGTTTTTTGAGCGCCTATGCCGCTGTTCCATAAGATATTTTTCAAGGTGTTCGCGGCTGCCTGGTTTTGCTCCATTGAAAAGATGTTGGCGTATCATCTTGACTCCTTGAGCGTTGCGGTTAGTGATTTCCTCGTTCCCGCCTATAAAATCCTTGCACTCGAGCGTTTTACTGTCTGTTTTAACTAGCGTTGTAAATATCGTTCGAAGCCTAAGCATAGACCAAAACCAGAAAAACTAGGCATAAAAAGCTATACAAAAACTTAACAATATTGTCATGCGTGTGTCACTAATGCTCGGTTAGTGTTTTATAGAGCGGCGATGATAACGGTTAGCGTTTGGATTTTTTCAGCTCTTTCAAGCAGTAACTACTGCAATATAAAAAATCACAAAATGGCGATCATCAGCATAAAGTATGCTGAGCTATTACAACCAAAGTTGTTAGACTTTGGTCGTAATTTTAGGTGATTTACTGGACTAATGTTCTATTGCAGTGAATAAAGGGCGCCAAGAAACAGTTGGGCTCTTGCTGAGTAGAAGAGTGAGTTGCCAGCTATCCTTCTAAGCTATTTCGTTTACCTGACAAGAGCGGTACCTTTCCAATGCGCAGAACTGCCACGATGACGCTCTGGGATCAGCTTTGGCATTCCCACGATCAAGTCAAAAACCTACTCATGTGCGCGCTGCCAATATCCGGCACACCGCGTGCCCCTACGTCCACGAACGACACAAAAGGGGGGAGTGGTTCGGAGCCGCCGCGACCACCGGCCTATACCACCCCGCAAAAGATTGGCTTGATTCTAGGCCCGTTACTGTTTGCGTTCGTATTGATGTTTTTCCACCCGGCTGACTTAAGCATCGAAGGTCGTATGGTACTGGCTACCACGCTGTGGGTTGCCGTATGGTGGATTACCGAAGCGATACCTATTCCCGTTACTTCGCTATTACCCATTGTGCTGTTGCCAATTACCGGCGCGTTGGAAAGTAATGCGGTCACGGCGGCTTATGGCAATCCGATTATCTTTCTTTTCCTGGGCGGTTTTATGATCGCACTGGCCATGGAAAAGTGGGACCTGCATAAGCGCATTGCCCTGACGATTATTTCCATACTGGGCACGAGCATTAATAGCATCGTGTTTGGTTTTATGGCGGCTACTGGCTTTTTATCAATGTGGGTGTCAAACACTGCCTCAGTGATGATGATGCTGCCCATTGGTACGGCGATTGTTTACCAAGTGACTCAGGAGCTTAATAAAAGCGAAGGCGACCATAGCACCGAGATCGACAAGTTCAGCAAAGCGCTCATTTTCGGCATCGGCTATGGCGGCACTATTGGTGGTTTGGGTACGCTGATCGGTACACCCCCCAATATTATTCTTGCGGCTGTCGTCACGCAGCTGTTTGACGTAGAGATTTCCTTTGCCAGTTGGATGATGTTTGCCTTCCCGGTTGTCGTGATATTGCTATTAATAAGCTGGTTGTTGCTGACCCGGGTTATTTACCCGATCAACTTCAACAAGCTGCCGGGCGGCAAGGAGATGATCCAAAAAGAGAAGGCTGCCCTCGGTAATATCACCTTTGAAGAGAAGGCTGTGCTGGGCGTTTTTCTTTTCGCGGCGTTCATGTGGATCACCCGTTCGTTTTTATGGCAGGGCCAAATTCTCAATATTCCTGGCATTAACGACACCATGATTGCGATTGTTGCGGCAATTCTGCTGTTTTTGATACCTTCACCCAATAAAGGCGGTTGCCTGTTGGGTTGGGATGTCGCTAAAGACGTTCCCTGGGGCATCCTGCTGCTGTTCGGGGGTGGCCTGGCGATTGCAGCGGGCTTTGGCTCTTCAGGCTTGGCAACGTGGATCGGCGAACAAATGAGCGTACTGGAAGGGGTTAACTTCCTGCTCGTGATTCTGCTTGCCACTGGCATGGTGCTTTTCCTTACCGAAATCACCTCAAACACTGCTACCGCAACGATGATTTTGCCCGTGCTGGCCTCGCTGGCGCTGGCGCTAAATATCCATCCTTTCGTACTGATGGTGCCTGCAGCGATGGCAGCTAACTGTGCTTTCATGCTGCCGGTCGGCACGCCGCCCAACGCGATTATTTTTGCCACAGGCAAAATCAAGATCATCGAAATGGTGCGCAATGGTTTCTGGCTTAACATTGCCGCCATGTTGCTGATCGTGGCCGCCGTTTACTTCCTGCTGCCCATGCTGTGGGGCGTTGATCTAACGGTTTACCCCGATGCCTTCCGCAACTAACCCGTTCACTTAATCGCGTTTCATCGAAGTTCTTATCAACAGCCCTTATCAACGATAAGGGCTT